>DATLWH010000583.1:0-6841 GCA_035576505.1 Thermoanaerobaculia bacterium
CCTCGCAACCGCTCTCGTCCTTGTGTTTCTGCCGATGTTTGCGCTGGCATTGCAGGCGCAACACGACGGCGTTCCGTCGCGGCACTACATCCTGGAGAGCACCGTCCCTCTCGATGCCGCCGCAGGCGCGGAGCTTGCCGCGCAGGGGATCGAGATCCAGCAGCCGCTTGCCAATCATCGCTACCTCGTGCGCATGCGCGACGGTGTCGCGCCCCCGAGCGATGCGCGCATCCGCTCGCTCAAGGCATACGACGCCTCGCGCAAGATCGCTCGTGCCGCCTACGCGGAGGCGGCGCAGGGGAAGGCCTTTGCGCGGCTCCGCGTCGTGTTTCATCAGGAGGTGACGTTCGATGAGGCGCAGAGCGCCATCGCTGCCGCCGGCGGGACGATCGAGACGCCGCTCGCCTTCGCCTACGAACACCCCCAGCGCCTCACGGTCCTGGTGCCGCCGACTTCCGTGACGGTCCTGGCGAACGACGAGCGGGTCTTCGGCGTGTACGGTCCTCCACTTCATGCGAGGAGCGTCAACGCCGTTGCGGCGCAGATCTCGAAGGTCACGCCGCTCTACTCCGCACCGTATGGACTCACCGGAGACGGCGTGGTGCTCTCGACCTTCGAACCTAGTGGTGCTCCCGACGTGACGCACCCGGAGTTCGGCGGGCGGGTGATCAGTCACTTCGACGCGAGCCGGCCGGTCGACAGTCACGCAACGCATACGACCGGTACCGCCCTTGCTGCCGGTATCAACCCCTCGGCGAAGGGGATGTCTCCGGCGGCGACGATGCATGCCTTCGATGCCGGCTCCGATTTCTCGATCGTGCTCGATGCGAAGGCGAAACAGCCTGCTTCGTTCGGCAGTGTGGCCGACAACAACTCCTGGGACTTTGCCTTGAGTTGGCAGCAGACCGGGGCAACGACCTACGAATGGTTCGCCAACGAAGATGCCTACGGCGCCTACAGCGGGCTGGAGTCGGAGCCGTACGACGCTCTGTCTCGCCTGGCCGGCACGCCGCTGCTCGTTCACGCCGCCGGCAACGACGCCGATGCGGGCAATCCGGCGTTGGCTCTGCCGTGGGCGCCCCACAAGCACGCCGACGATACGCCGAAGGAGGCCACGCACACCTTCTGCTACTCGCAGAACGGCACCGGCACCGACTGTCCGACCACGCAGCCGTTCCTTTGCTCGGCCGGGATCACCTTCTGCGAAAAGACAAAGCATCCCACGCACGGGTCGACCACGACCGTCGGCCTGATGGCCAGCACGAAGAACTCGATCACCGTCGGTGCGATCCAGCAGGACGGCGTCACCATCGCTCCGTTCAGTTCCCACGGCCCCACCACCGACGGCCGCATCAAGCCGGAAATCGTGGCCAAAGGCACCAACCAGTTCTCCACCTTTCCGAACAATAGCTACGCCACGGAACAGGGGACGTCGATGGCCACTCCAGTGGTCACCGGCATCGCCGGTCTGCTCACGCAGCAGTACCGCCGGACGTTCGGCAAGACCCCCAGCGCGGCTGTCCTGAAGACATTGCTCATCGCCGGCGCCGATGATGTCGGTCCGGCCGGCCCTGATTACACGTTCGGTTTCGGGCTGGCCGACGCAAAGGCTTCGGTGGACATCATGGTCGCCGACGGCGGTACCGGCTCGCGCATCCACACCGGCTCGATCGGCAACGGCCAGGATATCGACATCCCGGTCACCCTTCCCGCCACGCCGAAGTTCCGCGTTGTCCTCGGGTGGTTCGATCCGGAGGTCCTGCTCACGCCCGACCCAACGGTTCCGGATGACGATCCGCTTGCAGACAAGACGCTCGTCAACGATCTCGACCTCAGTGTCGTCGATCCGACGGGCGCGACCGTACTGCCGTACGTGCTCAGCCTGAGCAATCCGACCGCGCTGGCGACGCGCGCTGCCAATCACGTCGATACGACCGAAGAGGTGGAGATCCCCAACGCCGTGGCCGGCACGTATCACGTGAAGGTCCACGGTGCCATCGGTGACGCGCGCTCGTCCACGCAGGATTACGTCGTGGTCCTGAACGCGGGCGTCCCCTGCGCTGCCGACTCCGGCAGCTTCGGCAGTCTGATCAGCGGCCGTACGATCACGTCCAAAATCTGCGGCGCGGCCGACGTCGATACATTCAGCTTCTCCTCGAATTCGCTCGCGACGGTGTCCGTGACCGTCGCGGCAACCGACACACCGCTCAAAGTGACGCTGTCGAGCCCCTTCTCGCCGACGGTCACGCAAACGGTCTCGGCGAACAGCTCGGTCACATTGAGCACAAACATCACCCTCTTGATCTCGCCGACACCGGTCGTGCCGTTCTCACTGCGGGTCGAGCCGGTAGGTACCGTAGGTGCCACCGGGGTGTACACGGTGACGCCGACTTACACGTTCACCTCGCCGGCGCGGAGACGATCAGCGAAGCATTGATCCGCAGATGGACGCAGATGACACAGATTCCAAGACGGTCTTATCTGTGTTCATCTGCGCCATCTGCGGATAGTCTTTCCGCATGAGCTACAAAACGCTGCTCGTCGACGAAGCGGACGGGGTGCTGACCGTCACGTTGAACCGGCCTGAGGTTCATAACGCGTTCAACGATGAGCTGATCGCCGAAGCCGTCGACCTCTTTGGCGGGATTGGCGAGACGACGGCGCGCGCGGTCGTGTTGTGCGGCACGGGTCAGAACTTCTGCGCCGGAGCGGATCTGAACTGGATGTCGCGGATGGTCAGCTACACGCGCGAGGAGAATGTCCGCGACTCCTCGCTGCTGGCGCGGATGTACGCGCTGATGAACGAGTGCCCGCTCCCGGTCATCGGCCGGATTCAGGGAGCCGCCATCGGCGGTGGCGTCGGCCTGGTGGCGGTCTGCGACATCGCCATGGCCACGCGTGAGGCGAAGTTCGGCTTGTCCGAGGTCAAGCTGGGCATCCTTCCCGCGGTCATCTCGCCATACGTCATCGCAAAGATCGGCCAGACGCACGCGCGCGCGCTCTTCCTGACCGGCGAGCGCTTCGATGCCGAGCGCGCACAGAGGATCGGGCTCGTACACCGGGTCGTGGACGATATCGATGCCGCCGTTGCGGAGACGGTCGCCCAGTTGAAGACATCCGGTCCCGAGGCCGTCCGCGAGTGCAAGAAACTGATCGCCTATGTCGCCACGCACGCCCCCATCGACGCCATTCCCTACACGATCGACGCGATCGCCGCGCGACGCGTGAGCGAAGAGGGGCAGGGTGGGATGGGGGCGTTTCTGAAGAAGGGGAAGGCGCCATGGGTGGGGGAGTCGGGGGTCGGGGGTCGGGGGTCGGCGAAACAATGACAGTTCGCAAGGCGGCCGCTCCGACTCCCGACCCCCGACTCCCGACTCCCGCGCCGATTCGCCGCCTCCTCGTCCCCAACCGCGGCGAGATCGCCGTCCGCATCGCCCGCGCGTGCCGCGAGGCTCGCATCGAGTCGATCCTGGGCTTTTCGGAAGCGGACGACATTCGCTACGTCCGGCGCTATTTCGACGATGCCGTGGCCCTCGGCAGCGGCGATGCGCGGGAGACGTATCTCAACGTAGGACGGGTCATCGATGCCGCACGCCGCTGCGGCGCCGATGCCATCCATCCCGGCTATGGGTTTCTCTCCGAGCGCGCGGAGCTGGCCGCGGCATGCGATGAGGCCGGAATCGTCTTCGTCGGGCCGAAGGCGAGCTCCATCGCGGCGATGGGGTCGAAGGCGGAGTCGCGCCATCTGATGCAGCGGCTCGGCGTGCCGGTCGTGCCGGGTTACGACGGCGAGGACCAGAACCTCGACGTTCTCACCGCTGAGGCCACAGGCATCGGCTATCCGTTGATCGTCAAGGCCAGTGCGGGTGGCGGTGGCAAGGGGATGAAGATCGTCCGCTCGGCCGGAGAACTGCGGGCGGCCATCGAGTCGGCGCGCCGCGAAGCAAAGAAATCGTTCGGCGATGACCGGCTCCTCCTGGAGCGCTACATCGAAGAGCCGCGCCATGTCGAGTTTCAGATCTTCGGCGACGGGAACGGCAATGTCGTGCATCTCTTCGAGCGCGACTGCTCGATCCAGCGGCGGCATCAGAAGGTGATCGAGGAGACGCCGGCGCCCCGCTACAGCGATGACTTGCGCCGGAGCATGGCCGCGGCGGCCGTGGCGGCGGCGCGCGGGGTCGACTATCGCAGCGCCGGCACGGTCGAGTTCATCGTCACCCCCGAGGGCGAGTTCTACTTCCTGGAGATGAACACGCGCCTGCAGGTCGAGCACCCGGTCACCGAGGAAGTGACGGGCGTCGATCTCGTGCGTGCGCAACTCGCCGTCGCCGCCGGCGCGGCGCTGCCGTGGCGGCAGGACGAACTGCGCCAGCGCGGCCATGCCATCGAAGTACGCATCTATGCCGAAGATCCCGACGACCGTTTCCTTCCGCAGAGCGGAATGATCGCCCTCTACCGTGAACCGTCCGGCCCGGGCGTTCGCGTCGACGCAGGCGTGTCGCAGGGGACGGAGATCGGCGTCAGTTTCGATCCGATGCTGGCCAAGTTGATCTGCCACGCGGAATCGCGCGACGCCGCCATCGACCGGCTCGAGCGCGCGCTGCGCGATTACGTTGTTCTGGGGACGAAGACGAATATCTCCTGGCTACGGCGCGTGGTCTCGCATCCGGCGTTTCGCGACGGATTGGTCTCGACGCGATTCCTTGCCGATCACGAGGAATCGCTTCGCAGGACCACGCCCGACGTGGTTCCGGCGATCGCGGCCGTTTTGTCGTCGTCGACGCCGCGGCGGGGAATTGCCCAGCGCGCAAGCGGTATCGCCAGCGTATGGGACTCGCTCGGCGAGTGGGGCAGGTAGGCTTGAGAAAGCCGTAATCCGCAGATGACGCAGATATACGCAGATTGGGTTGCGTTTATCTCGTATCTGCGTATATCTGCGTCATCTGCGGATTACGTCCTCCCCAAGCTTTCGGGCGCCCGCACGCGTCCTGCGATCCCGCAGAGAATCAGCAGGGTGATCACGTAGGGGACGGCGAGCAGCAGGTGAAACGGTAGTCCTCGCCCGCTGGCCTGCATCGCGTATTGCGCCGCCGCGGCGATGCCGAACACGGCAGTGCCGGCCAGTGCACCTTTGAACTTCCAGCGGCCGAAGATCACGATCGAGAGGGCGATGAAGCCGCGGCCGGCCACCATGTTTTCGGCAAAGCCGCTCGATAAGGCCAGCGAAAGGTAGGCGCCGGCGATGCCGGTCAGAACGCTCTCGATCGCCAGCGCCGTCCAGCGATGCACGGCCACCGAGGCGCCGTTCGCCGTCACGGCGGCGGGCAGCTCGCCGCAGGCGCGGAGCCGAAGGCCGAATCGTGTGCGCCACAGGAGCAGAGCCAGCGCGATCGGGATCACGATCCACGCCAGGGGAACGATGGCATCGAATTCTAGGCGGGGGATGGCCTGGTTGAAGATCGCGTTCTGCTGCAACTCGCGGTAGACGAAGCCGGTCAGTCCTTGTGCGAGCAACACGATCGCGGTGCCGGTGACGATCTGATCGGCGGCGAGGCGAAGGGCAAAGAGACCGAAGAGAGCGCCGACTGCCGCCGCGCCCGCGATCCCGCCGAGGAAGCCGAGGGCCACGCTGTGGCTCAGTTGTGTGGTCACCACGGCCGTCATCGCGGCGGTCAGCATCATCCCTTCGATGCCGAGGTTGATCATTCCCGCGCGCTCGACCACGAGCTCGCCGAGGACGGCCAGCAGCAACGGCGTCGAGGCCACGATGGCAAGCGGGATGGCGGCGAGGAGGGCGTGGGTCATGTACGTTTTCTCGTGAACGCGATCATCGCCAGGATCACGATGGCCTGTCCGAACGTCGCCACGGTCGAGGAGATCCCCGCGGTTCGCTGCAGCTCGCCCGCGCCGGTCGTCAACGCTCCGAAGAAGAATGCGGAAGCGAGCGTGGCCAGAGGATGAAGCTGGGCCAGAAGGGCCACGGCGATGCCGGCATAGCCGTAGCCGGCGGCGAAGCGCTCGAAGAGACGGTGGGTGACGCCGAGCAGCTCGATTCCGCCGGCCAGACCGGCCAGCGCGCCGGAGAGGGCCATGGCGCGCACGAGCTGTGCGTTGACGTTGATGCCTGCCCACCGGGCCGCGGACCGATTGAATCCCGACGCGCGCAGCCGCAGCCCCTCGGCGGTCCGATAGAGGAGAAACCAGGAACCGACGGCGGCCATGATGGCGATGACGATGCCTGCGTGCAGCTCGCTCGCGCCGAGCAGCGGCAACGTTGCTGCCACGGGCACGGCATCGCTCTGCGGATACTTTCCGCTCGCCTCCTGCAGCGGGCCATTGATAGCAAAACCCAGGAGATGGATGGCGATGAAGTTGAGAAGAATGGTGGTCAGCACTTCCGGGGCATTGCGCCAGAGCCGCATGGCGGAGGCGATCGACGCCCAGAGAGCGCCGGCGATGAGTGAGGCGGCAAGCGCCGCGGCCATGCCGTAACGCGCCCCGAGAAACGCTCCCATCGCCCCAGCCAGGAACTGCCCCTCGGCCCCGATGTTCCAGACCCCTGCGCGGAAGGCGATCCCAACCGACAGACCGGTGAGTAGCAGCGGAACGGATTTGAGAAGCGTCCCCTCCAGCGCGAACTTCGAACCGACCGAGCCGCTGAGGAGAATCGACAGCAACTCGCCGGGCGTATGGCCGAAGGCGAGACCGCTGAGGGCCAGGAGGATGAGGGAAAGCGCCGCGGCCAGGACGGCGATGGCGATTCGCGGGAGTCGCGAATCGGGGGTCGGGAGTCGGAACCTCATTGCCGTTCTCCCAGTGCGGGGAGTGGGGAGTGGGGGGC
>DATLWH010000584.1:0-4880 GCA_035576505.1 Thermoanaerobaculia bacterium
CCCGTGACCGAGCAACCCAGCAACCCAGCAACCGCTAAACTTCTCCTTATGAACCGCCGCTTCCTCCTCATCGCTGCCGTCACCGCCGGCCTGGCTTGCTCGCGTGCCTCGGGCCAACTGCCCACCACGGTCGCCGTGGCGCACGACCCTCAGCTGCAACATCATGAGATCCACATCGAACAGTTGCCGCGGCCTTACGCGACGTCGTCGTCGGGAAACCCGCCGTACGTCGAAGGGCAGCCCAGGAATGCGGCGCTGCATGTGCCTCCAGGGTTCCGCGTCTCTCTCTTTGCCGACAAGCTCGGCAATCCACGCGGGTTGCTTCTCGCGCCAAATGGCGACGTGATCCTCTCGGAGCCTGGTGAGGGAAAGATCACGATCCTGCGCGACGCAAACCACGACGGCATCGCCGAACAACGGTTCACGTTTGCCAGCGGCCTCAATGACCCCTATGGCCTGGCCTTCCACGACCGCTGGCTGTATGTCGGCAAGGAAGACGCTGTGGTCCGCTTCCCGTATAAGGCAGGCCAGACTGCCGCGAATGGAGGACCGGAACAGATCGCTTCTCTGCCGCCCGGCGGCCACTCGACCCGCGGCGTCGTCTTCAACCGCGCCGGTACGAAGATGTATGTCTCGATCGGTTCCGCATCGAACGTCGACTCCGGAGAGCCGCCCGAACGCGCCGCGATCGTCGAGATGAATCCCGATGGCAGCGGCAAACGGATCTTCGCCAGCGGGATGCGTAATCCCGTCGGCATGGCCTGGGAACCGGTGACCGGCGCACTCTGGACCGCGGTGAACGAGCGTGATGGCCTCGGCGACGAGCTCGTTCCCGACTACGCCACCAGCGTGCAGGCCGGCGCCTTTTACGGCTGGCCGTACGCGTATCTGGGGCAACACGAAGATCCGCGGCGCGCCGGCGAGCGGCCCGACCTCGTCCGGAAGACGATCCCTCCCTCGGTTTTGATCCAGTCCCACTCCGCACCACTCGGCATCGCCTTCTATGAGGGCACGATGTTTCCGCCCGAATACCGCGGCCGCGCCTTCGTAGCAATGCACGGCTCCTGGAACCGCTCCCGGCGCACCGGCTACAAGATCATCAGCATCCCGTTCAGGAACGGCCAGCCCACCGGAGGCTACGACGATTTCGTCGCCGGCTGGATGACCGACGAGACGAGCCGTACCGTCTGGGGACGTCCCGTCGGTCTACTCGTGCTCGGCGACGGATCCCTTCTCATCTCCGATGATGGTGCCGGAAAAATCTGGCGTGTGACATTCGGGAAGTAGGCCGGCAGCGTCGATTGGCACAACGCTCCCCACAGCGTGGCGCGCCGAAGGTCCCGCGCGCAACCCCTTGATCTTGCAGTCAGACCGCCGGGCGGCCCCCCTCTTGCACTGTCTGATCGCGTAGCCAACGCGAATCACGAAAGGACAAGCAGATGCCACGAAGGGTGAAATCGGTGGTCAGGAAGACTGGAGACGCGATCGCGCGCACGGCACGAAATCTCACGGCCAGGCTCAATCCGCGCAACCGCGCTGCCGCCAACGCAACCGAGGCGCCTCCGATCAACGCCAAGGCAGCGGCGAAGCCGCGGAGCAATCCTCCGCTGGCACGCGCCACGCGACGGACGTCTGACGTTCCGCTCGATCTGCTCGGCGACACGTACGCGCCGAAGCAGACCAGCGTGAGGGGATCGTTCCGCAGCGACGGCACCGACCAGCAGAACGATCAGGAGATTCCGCTCGGCGCCGGCGATCGGTTCCAGAATGAGGATCATTTCACCAACAAGTCGGGCGACGTCCGCATCGGCACGCACGGACGCACCTATGAGCCCGGCGAGGCACGGACCTGAAAACAGGAGGAAACGACGATGGATTCACCAATGGGAAACACACGTTTTGGAACCGGCACGACGCCAAACCCGAGCGCCGGGGCCGGCTCGATGGGCCCGGCCGTGGGCGTCTACTGCCCGACTTGCGGGCGTGCAACAACCACCAACAGCGCCCTCGAGCAGTTTCTCGGCCGCCTCGGCATCTCCGACGACATGATCACCAACCTCAAATCGTCGATCGAGCACGTCGACCTCGATGAGTACCTCGCCACCGCACGTGAGTATCTGAAGGACGGCAGCGAGAAGGCGACGACCTACGCCAGGGAGAATCCCGGCAAAATTGCCGCCGGCGTGGCCGTTCTGGCCGTCGGAGCAGGCCTGCTGATCAACGCATTGAATCGCGACTAGCCGCCACGGCCGGCGGCGTTGGTTGCCCAAGGCTCGGCCACCGTCTTCGTCAGATCTTTCTACCGCGCTGGCTCCCGGGCCGGGTCGATGTTGTGTGGCTGTGTTGCTCGGTTGAGGGGTTGCTGGGTCTCGAAGTGGTTCCAGCCGCGAGGCCAACCCAACCGCTCCGGTCCCCATACAATGTCGCGATGCCGCTGGTTCCGGAGCTCAACGTCACCGACCGCACGTGCGCGGTCGGCGACATCACCATTCACTACGTCGAGGCGGGCCGCGGTCCGCTGGTGGTCCTGCTGCACGGCTTTCCCGAGTTCTGGTACTCGTGGCGGAATCAGATCCCCGCTCTTGCGGCGGCCGGCTTCCACGTCGTCGCCGTCGATCTGCGGGGGTACAACGATTCATCGAAACCGCAAGCGATCGATGCCTATCGCCTTCCCGAGCTCGCCAAAGACGTCGCTGGCGTGATCACCCAGATCGGTGAGGGGCCTTGCGTCGTGGCGGGCCACGACTGGGGCGGCGCCGTAGCCTGGCTGACGGCGATGCTTTATCCGGAGCTCGTGAGCCGCCTGATCATCCTCAACTCGCCGCATCCGGTGGCATACCTGCGCGAGATGCGCCGGTCCGCGCGGCAGAAGTGGCGAGCCAAGTACCAGCTCCTCTTTCATCTGCCATGGATGGCGGAATTCGTGATGCGCCGCTTTCGCTACGCCCTGCTCCGCCGCGCGCTGGCGCGGCTGGGCAGCTTCACGGCCGAGGAAATCGAGAGATACGTCGAGGCGTGGATGAAGCCGGGCGCGCTCACCGGCATGGCCAACTACTACCGCGCCATGCGGCATCGCAAAGGAATGCGCGGCCTCATACGGCGCATCGACGTACCAACGCTGTTGATCTGGGGCGACCTCGATCCGTTCTTCATTCCCGAGACGTTGCGCGATTTTGGCGAATACGTCCCCGACCTGCGCATCGAGCACGTCCCCGATGTCGGCCACTTCGTCCAGACAGACGCGCCGGGAAGGGTGAGTGAGCTGATGGTGGGGTTTTCGAGGGCGGCGGATTAGTGGATCGTGAAAGGTCGATCAGAAGGCTCGTCGTGATCCACCAATCTACTGATCTACTGATCTACTGATTCACTGCCTCTCGAAACTCGCTCCACTGCTCGTCGAGCGACGACGTGAACTCGCGCGACGGATTCCAGCCGAGCTTACGTCGGGTGGCGGTGCTCGACACACGCTGATCGATGGCCAGCGCGTCGGCAAAGGCGCCGTATTTCTGGCGTGCGGTCTCGATCGGAATCGTTTCGATCACTGAGCCCGGGGCCGCGGCCAGCGCACATCCGAGGAGCGTTTCATTCGTGTCGTCGACGGCGTGAAAGATGCCGGTGGCGCGATGCTCGGTCACGGGGACGTAGCAGTCCGCCAGATCGTGCAGGTCGACCATGGCCCACTGATTGTTGCCGTCGCCGACGAGATAGACCGGCTGCTTCTTCTCGGCGGCCTCGAACCATCCGCGGCACAAGCTCTGCCTGCCGCCGTAGACGCATCCCGGGCGAAGGACTGCGCTCCGTCCCGTCGCCAGGGCGGCCTGTTCCTGCTCCGGACGCCAGGCCACGATCGGAAGCGGATTCGGGGGCGTCGATTCGTCGACCACCGCATTGTCGGTGTTGCCACAGACCCAGACGCCAGAGGTATAGACCAGGAAGCCGGGCTGCGCGGTGAAGACGTCGAGCGCCGTGCGGTTCAGGGCCGCGGCGTCCGGTGTGTTTGCCTGAGCGATGTGGAGGAAGGCGTCGTAACCGCCGAGCGTGCCGGCAAGCGACGGAAGTGAGGCCAGGTCTCCCGCCACGATGACGACGCCGAGATCGCGAAGTCGCTTCGAGTCCGTCTCCGGCCGTACGAGGGCGGTCAGCTCGTGACCGCGATCGCGCAGAGCCGGAGCAACGGCGCCGCCTATGTAACCGGTCGCACCCGTGATGAAGATATGCACTACTTACGCTTCTCCATGGCACGCTTGAACGCCAGGGCCATGGCGCTCTCGCCGGATTCGTTGTCGCCGCGTTCTTCAGCGAACTTCACGTACTCATCGCGCTCCGCCGCCGCCTTGGCCGCCTCGTGCGAGAGAGAGATGCGTTTGCGCTGCGGATCGATGCTCATGATGCGGACGGCCAGCTTCTCGCCCGCCTCATGCGCGCGCGACGGGTCAGCGCCCGGGGCGACGGAGATCTCGGAATTCGGAATCAAGCCCGTGAGGCCCGGCTCGATCTGAACGAAGATGCCGGGGGCGCCGCCATGATCGACCGTTCCTTCCACCACTTTGCCGGCCGGGTAACGCTGCGCGGCCCCTTCCCACGGATCGCGCGTGGCCACTTCGCGAAGCGACAGCGAGAGCCGCTTCTTCGACGGATCGACTTCGCGGATCCAGCCGGTGACCGACGAGCCGATTGCGATGTCGGCATCGCCCTGCTTCACGCCGAAAGGCAGCTGTGAGTAGTGAACGAGTCCGTCAATCCCAGGCTCGACCTCGACGAAGAGGCCGAAGTCGGTCGTGCGCACGATGCGCCCGCTGAATTGCGTGCCGGCGGGATAGCGATCGCCGACGTCACTCCAGGGATCGGGCTCCTGGTCCTTCATGGAGAGCGAGATGCGC
>DATLWH010000585.1:0-4275 GCA_035576505.1 Thermoanaerobaculia bacterium
GCGACACGAACCTTCGGCGACTCATGTCCGCTCCCGATACGCTGCTGGGACTCGGGATTCCCGCCGGCACGGCCCTGGCCATTCGAGGCGATGGAGAGACCGAAATCATCGGCGGCGGCAACGTCGCAGCGTTCCGGAAAGCGCAGGCCCGCTAGTTGCACAGTTGGGCCCGTTAGGGAGGATGACGACGATTCTTACCCTGGAAACGGAAAACGAGAGCGGACAGACGCTCACGATCGACGAGCTGACCCATCTTTTCAGCGTACTTTCGCACGACCTCAAGTCGCCGATCTTCTCGATCGACGGCTTCAGCGATCTTCTGCTCAGCGACTACAACGGCAAGCTGGACGAGGAGGGGCAGGACTTCCTCCGCCGCATCCGCTCCAGCGCCCAGCAGATGAAGAGGGTGCTCGACGAGATGTCGCACCTCGTCAAGCTTCTGGCGCGCCCCAACGCACGCCGTCCGACGCCTCTTCGCGAAATCATCGAGGAGGTCGTCCTCAAGTGCAATTACCAAATTGAAGAAGGTGGCGTGACGGTCGACATCCCCGGCGATCTGCCGACCGTCGATGTCGACGCGGAGAAGATGCGTGAGGCCATCGGCGCGCTATTCGCCAACGCGCTCTTTTTCAACGACCGGCCAAAGGGCGAGCGCACCATCGCCATCGATTGCACCACTGAGGCTGACCGCTACCGTATCTGTGTTCGCGACAACGGGATCGGCATCGATCCCCGCTACACAAACCAGATCTTCGACCTCGGGCTCAAGTTGGACAAATCGCGCGGCGGCGGTCCGGGATACGGCCTTTATCTGGCCAGGCACATCATCGAGAGTCACGGAGGCTCGATCACCATCGAGTCGCTGCCGAGTCAGGGCAGCACGGTGTGCTTCACGATTCCATCCCAGCAGCCGGCGCGGTAGCCGGCACGGCCGGCGGCGTTGGTTGCCCAAGGCTCGGCCATCTTCGTCAGATCGTTCTGCCCCGCAGGCTCCTGGCTAGAAGCCGGGCGACTCCCACCCGCCGGAGCCAACGCTGCAAGGCCGTCCCGGCCTACGGCTGGGTCGGGGCTACCGCCGCCGGCGCCTCTTCAGCCACCAGGGCCTTCGGTCCTTCGAGCACATCCTCCGGCAGAGGATCTTCGCCAGGCAGGGCGATGATGCGGATCTGCACGTAGCGGTCGTCAGCGACGTCGACGCCGAGGTAGCGCGCGGCCGCCTGGGAAAGATCGATGGCAAACTTGTTGACGTAAGGGCCGCGATCGTTCACCCGGAGGCGGAGCTTGCGGCCGGTCGCTCGCGACGTAACTTCCACCCAGGAGCCGAGAGGCAGCGTCAGGTGGGCTGCCGACATCTGCTTGTTGTGGTACCGCTCGCCATTCGCGGTCAATGTGCCGTCGAGGGATGTCGAGTAGTAGCTTGCCAGCCCTGCCAGGCGGTGTTTCACGGCCAGGGTCGCGTACTTGAGGATACGGAGCTTGAGCGGGTCGGGATTGGGCTGGACGGGCGCGGGGGGCGGAAGGACCGGGCCCAGGCGGTACTGCTGCATCGACGCGTCGTCGAGCTTGAAGGTCTCCTCACAGAGAAAGCCCTGTGCGTGAGCGGGTTGCGCCAGACTCAGCGCACCGGCGACGAACAGGCCGAATGTCAGATTCCTGATCATAGGTCTGCGGCGGAACTGCCGCCATCTTAGCTGTATTTCAACGGCCGAGCCAATCGATGCCAACATCTGTGGCCACTGATGAGCTAACTCCATCGGGGTCAACTATTTCCGCTGAGTTTGCATGGCGTCAGCCTTGCAGTGATAACTCTCGACGAGAGAGCACGATGGGAAGGTAAGTCGCCATGAGCGAGCTCAAGACCAGCAGGCCATTTCAGGAGAGGTTCCTCGATGGGTTTGAACGTTCCCGATTGCGGGAGGAGGTCCAGAAGGTCAAGCCACAGCGGCTGAGCGGGTTACGTCGAAAGTACGCCGGATGGGCACTCGGCGCCTCGCTGGCGTTGGGTGGAATCGGCATCCCTCTGAGAGTATCCAACATGCTCCAGTCTGCCGATGCGAATGCCCCTCAAACGCCTCGGGCCCCTGATACCAGCGCACAGATTGCCGACGATCTGAAGACCGCCAGCCACATCGCGGATCAAGTCTCGAGCGGCATCACCGGTGGGGTTGCCGGAGCTGTCCAGGATGTCGAGGCCACCGTAGCCTCGGCTCCGGCACAGGTCGCGCAGGCGCCGCAAACTCTCGTGAGCGTTGCGGAGCAGGCGAAACAACGCTTCTTCCAGAGAGAGATACCGTTTGGCAGCATCATCTACGACGAGGCGATGAAGAACAACCTCTCCCCGGAGTTGCTCGCCGCGGTGGTCAACACCGAGTCGAAGTTCGTCCCGACCGCTCGCTCCACCCGTGGGGCGGTCGGCCTGATGCAACTCGTTCCCAGCACCGGCCGCTGGCTGGGGGCGGACAACCTCAACGACCCCGCCCAGAACATCCAGGCGGGGGCCAAGTATCTGCGCTACCTCACCGACCGCTTTGCCGGGGACCAGCAAAAGGCCATCGCCGCCTACAACGCCGGGGAGGGGAACGTCCGGCGATTCAATGGTGTGCCTCCCTTCAGCGAAACGAGGAGCTACGTACAGCGGGTCCACACCTTCCAGCATGACCTGGGTGTTCGTATCGATGGAGAGGGGAGCGAGGCGGTCGGAGCCTCGCAGTAGACCCGCATACAATAGCGGCGGATGTCAGGACGTCGTTTGATCGTCGGAGTGATCGTGATGGGGATCGGTGTCCCTCTGACGATTTTCTTTCTCGTCGGGTTGCACACCCCGTCTCAATTCTTCACGGTCGCCGCGACCACGTTCCTCGCCTGGGGTCTGGCCGACCTCTTGGCCACCATTCTCGAGAGACCGCGCCTCGAGAATCGCTCCCCGGGGCTGGCACTCAAAGAGGATCTGGAGCGGAGGAAGGGAGTGGAATAGTCTATTCGTGGATCAGTGGATCAGTGGATTAGTGGATTAGTCGACTCCCTCTCTCACCACTCGTCTCCGCTCCCTAATCTACTAATCTACTAATCCACTAGCCTCACTGCCAATCGCTCATCTTCTGCAGCAACTGGTCGATCGTCAGCAGCAGCTCGGCGCCATCGGAATCGCGGCGGAAGATGGCGTGGTACCACCCTTTCATCCCGATCGGGCTGTACAACCCGTCACCCATACGCAGCTTGCCGCCGGAGACGAGTCTCAGGAAAACCTGCTCGTAAGCCGATCGCGTGAGCCGGCGGTCGGGGAACGGCGTGTGGTAGCTCTTCTTCCGGCGATCGCTGGCGCGCCGGCGTTCGCGGCTCGATCGATCGCCGGGCAGCAGCGAAGTGCCACGGCGGTCGAGATATTGCGACGGCCGCGGTGGCAGCAACCTGCCCGGTGTGTCGCCACGGCGGCGTGCGCGCACCCTGGTGCTTGCGGGCGCGGCATCAGCCACCGAGGGCAGCGAGGGATCGCTCTTCGGATTCGTGACCTGGATGGTCTCGATCTTCGCCCAGTGCATGCGTCGAGCATTTGTCCGATCGGCGACGTACTCGTCGATTGACTGACGCTTCCATGTCTCGCGCGTCGACCGCAACAGGCTCAGCTCAGCATTGTAGTTCTTCAGTTCGTGAATGACTGATCCCCACCGGCAGAGGTGCCCGACGTCGTCGTAGGCCGAGGGACGGTCGGCCAGCTCCAGCAGTGACGGCGCCCGACCGGACAGGATGGCGAAGAGCAGTCGCATGCTGAAGGGATCGGAGTACTTGCGGATCGAGTGGCGGAAATGCCAGGCGGTCCGCGCCGCCATCGTGCGCAGCGAGAGCGTCTCGCCGAACTGCGTCTCCCAGATCGGAGCATTCACATCGGAGGTGTATGGACTCTGAGGATAGTGAAAGTCTTTTGTCAGCCAACCTTTCCGCGTGGTGTGCTTGCCGGGAACGACCCCCTCGACGACCGGAATGGGCAGGCTCCTGAGCACGGAAAGGTCGTACGTCGGCCAGCGCATCACATCGCGGACGATGCCGACAATCAACGTCGCCGCAGCGATCATCAGGCCGGGATCGGGCGTGAAGTCTACGGTTACTTCGATCCTGCCACCCCGGGGGCGGACGCCGACGCCGGTCGAGCGGCGGTTGGAGGCGACGAGCATGACCGGGACCGGCAGGATGTAGGCGAGCAGAAGCGCCAGCGCTTTCTCGTTCCGCCTCGCGCTCTGCTCCCGCTTCGGGATCTCGTAGGAGATGTTGTAGTGGCTG
>DATLWH010000586.1:0-5271 GCA_035576505.1 Thermoanaerobaculia bacterium
ACGTAGAAGACGTAGTCGATGGCCTCCTTGTTGCGGAGGTCGGCGATGAAGCCGATCGACTCCGAGAAGGGGATAGTGTTCGGAAACGATTGCGCGAACTGCGCGTAGCGGGGGAACTCCAGAATCCGGACCTGCTTGTGCTCGTATGGCGAGAAGTTGGCCGTGAAGTAATCGAGCGACTTCTGCACGCCGTAGATCATCCGGTCGACGTTGTAGGCGTGTTTGGGATCGTAGTAGATCTCGATCGGGATGCCATGCCATTCGCTCCGCTTCACCTCATAGCGCGCGGAGAGATACGCCCAGAAGGCGAGAATCGGTGAGCTGGTCTTGTAGCGGAAGTAGCGGCGCCCGTTCGAGGTCCACTCCTTCTGCAGGTAGCCGGGGGCAATGGCGATCTGGTCGGGCGAAGTGCTGACGGTGGTGTCGAGGTTGATCCAGTCGGCGTCGCGGGTGATCTGGTTATCCATCCGCGCCTTCGGGTCGTCGATCTTCGCCATCCGCACGACCGGAGCGAGGCCGTACTTGCGGCGCTTGTGGGCTTCTTGAAGCTCGAGCCTGGTGACGTAGCCGAGGTGAGGGAAGATGGCGAAGTTGTTGACGAAGGTGCCGTTCGCGACGATGGTGTTGTCGCGGCTGGTGTTCTCGAATCCCTGGTTGTGGACGTGAGTCTGGAATGACATCGGCAGCGTGGCCCCGGGAGCGAGCGGTTGGGCCAGGCGGTAGATGAAATAGCCATGAGTCGGGTCGTTCTGCGCCAGCGTCGTGCCCGGGATTTGCACCGATAGCGGCACGTCCGGCGACATGACCACGTGCAGGTCGCGAATCGGTTGGGCGGTCTTGTTGACCAGCGTGTAGGTGCCGCGGACGTCGACCCAGCGCTTGTCAGGATAGATGTCGACGTCGGCCTGGACGTCGGTAATGCGCGGTTGGGCGATGCGGTCGTACTTCTTGTACAGCTTCTCGGTCTCGGCGGCCTGCTTATCCCGTTGATTCTCGGTGGTGTAGTGATTGAGTATGTTCGTGTTGTAGAAGATGTAGCAGCCGGTCGAGACGAAGGCGAGCACGAGGAGAGCCAGCGTGGCCAAGACGGGTTTGCCGAAGCGTCCTCGGGCCACGCGCGTCCGGATGCTGAGCGCCGTCTCCGTGCCGCGTACCCAGAAGAGGTGCCCGACGATCAGAAGGATGGCGGCGAAGATCGTCCAGTAGAGGCTGAACCACTCGAACGGCCGGGTGAAGTGTCCGTAGCCGTTCATGTCCGAGTAGGTCATCGGCGGCGGGTCGAAAACGGCGTAGAGGCGATGTTCGTAGTGCAGGGCCTGCATCACGCTCTGGGAGATGATGTAGAAGAGGGCGATGAGGAAGCCGACGTAACGGTTGTTCGTGATGATCTGGCCGAAGAACATCAGCACGGTGATCATCAGGAGCTGGATGCCGGCCACCAGGAAGATGCCGCGGAAGTAGAGCCCGAGCTCGAAGTGCGTGTAGTGCTTGACGGCCTGCACCCCGATCGTCGTCAGCACGGCCACGGTGAGGGCGATGTAGAGCGTGATGAAGAGCGCCGTCAGCTTGCCGGCCCAGATCGTCCAGGTCGGCGCCGGCATGGCGTCTGTCACCTCGTTGAGCTTGATCAACCGTTCGCGCCAGACGATCTCGCCCGCGTAGAAGGCGGCGATGATGACGGCGAAGAAGATGAACCCTCCCTCGATCGCGCCGACCATCACATATGTCACCGGATAGAACTCCGTGCCGAAGATGCGGTTGGCGAAGACCGCCCCTCCCATCGTGTTGAGGGCGGCCAGCAACAGGATGATGATGAACGGCAGGCTCTTGAGGATCGCCCCGGTCTCGACGCGTACTGTGGTCAGGTACTGCCGCAGCGAGGTCATGGTGTCGAAGCTCTGGGAGACTTTCGGCAGCGCGAGCGTTGCACCGTCGAGCGGATCGTCCTGCCCGGTGGCTGTCCGCTTCTTCTTGTTCCCGGCAGCCGTGGCAACTTCCATCCTGAAGAAGACGAACGTGAGTGCTAGGAGGACCAGCGCCAGGCCGAGCCACAGCAGCCGGTTCCAGAGGAACATCCCGTCGAGCGGCAGGACGTTGGTGTTCTTCTCGAACACCGTCCAGTAGCGCGTGGTGCGCACGAACGGCGCGAAACCGAAGGGATCGAGGATGACGCCGAGCTTTTCGCTTTCGATGTCGCGGAGCGAGACGCGGGAGACGACGTAAGCGACGTAGAACGCGGCCACCGACGTGTAGGTCGCCATCAGGCTCCTCGTCAGGGCGGCCACGGCGAAAAAGATGGCTCCGAACAGCAGGAGATTCGGTACGACGATCGCGAAGTAGGAGAAGACGTACGGTTTGAGAACAAAAGCCCCGAGGCGTTCCTTGTCGATCCAAGGCATCTTCGACCCGACCATGATCGCCGTGACCACCCCGACATAGATGAGGCTGGAGACGATGAATGCCGCGCTGAAGCGACCGGCCAGGTACTGCCGCTTCGTTACCGGCGAGGAGAAGAAGAGCGAGTCGGTGTTGAGCTCGAAGTCGCGGTTGATGGCGCTGGCGACGTAGGCGGTCGTGGTCAGGACGCCGAAGGTCGACATGACCAGCAGGAACTGCATGATCACGAAGGGAGCGTTGCGGTTGACGTTGCCTAGTGCTCCGCCGATCGTGATGCCTTCCGAGGTTACCGCGCCGAATGTCAGGAAAAAGAAGATGACGAAGAGGATGTAGAACAGCGGCTGCCGCAGGTGGTACTTCACCTCGAACTTGAAGATTTCCCAGGTCATGTCAGGCCGCCTGACCGTTCTGTTCGTGCTGACCGTTCTGGCCGTTCCGTTTCGAGTAGTGGAAGTAGACGTCTTCCAGCGATGAGTGGATCGGTTCGAAGGTCGGATCGGGTTGGGCGTCGCTCACGGTATGGATGACCGTCCTCCCGCTGACGAGCTTCGTGGAGATGACGGTGTAACGGTTCTCGAAGTCGGCCAGCTCCTGTTTGGCGATCACGCGCCGCCATACTTTTCCCTCCAGAGCCCGGACCGCTTCCTGTGGATCGCCGCTCATCAGCAACTTTCCGCCGGAGATGATGGCCATCTGCGAGCAGAGGTCGCTGACGTCATCGACGATGTGCGTGGAGAGGATCACCACGACGTTCTCGCCGATCTCGGCCAGGAGGTTGTGAAACCGCACCCGCTCCTCGGGGTCGAGCCCCGCGGTCGGCTCGTCGACGATGATCAGTTTCGGATTGCCGAGCAGGGCCTGGGCGATGCCGAAGCGCTGGCGCATGCCGCCCGAGAACGTGCTGAGGTTCTGCTTGCGCGAATCGTAGAGGTTCGTTCGGCGCAGAAGCGCGCCGACGATCTCACGCCGTTCCCGTGCATTGCCGATCCCCTTGAGCACCGCGAAGTGGTCGAGCATGGCCTCGGCGGTGATGCGCGGGTAGACGCCGAACTCCTGCGGCAGGTAGCCGAGCAGGCGGCGGACCTTGTCTTTCTCGCGGAGGACATCGATTTCACCAAGTGTGCTGTCGCCGAGGCTGATCGAGCCGGAGTCAGCCTCCTGCAGTGTGGCGATGGTCCGCATGAGGGTCGACTTGCCGGCCCCGTTCGGCCCGAGCAGACCGAACATGCCGGTCGGAATCGTCAGAGAGACGTCCTGCAGGGCCTTGACGCCGTTCGGGTACGTCTTGGAAAGACCTTCGATGCGCAGTTCGAGCATGCTTCCTCCGTCCGAAGAAAGATCGATTGCTCGTGGTATACGCCGAGGGGTGGGAAAGGTTGTCGGATTGCCGCGGGAGTCGGGGGTCGGGGGTCGGAGATCGGGAGTCCGAGATCGGGAGTCGGGGGTCTGGGGTCGGGTCCATCCGCACTAACTTTTGGTGTCGTGCTTAGCTGGAATCCTCGATTGCGTATGCCGCGATAGCGGCGCAAAGAAGGTAGACAGGGGTGCGAGCGCTTTTTGCGAGCACCCCTGGTTGTCGAGGTCAAACCAGGTCGTGCCGCGTCAGCGGCACTGGATCATCAAACGATGATGCGTCGCGATTTTCGAGTGCCGCTGACGCGGCACCAAAACCAAGTTACCTCGTTACCAGGGGTTGGTCGCAAAAGGCGCTCGCACCCCTGTCTAACCTCTTCTGCCGCTATCGCGGCGCCTGGCCGTTGGCTTTAAGTCAGTGCGTATTGGGGTCGTATCTGGTGTGTCGCCGGCAGCCGTTGTTGCTTCCTACGACTCCCGACTCCCGACTCCCGGGCTGGTAAGGACGGAGATCGCCGAAGCGGATGTCAGAGGTCATATGTCGTTGGCTTCCTACGACCCCCGACCCCCGACTCCCGACCCCCGGGCTGGTAGGGACGGAAATCGCCGAGCGGATGTCAGAGGTCAGAGGTCGTGGGCTTAACTACGACCCCCGACCCCCGACTCCCGACCCCCGCGCTAGCTCAGTCAATCTTCGTGACGTTCGCGGCCGCTGGACCTTTGTTGCCTTCAACGACGTCGAACTCGACCCGATCGCCCTCGGCGAGCGACTTGAATCCCGAGCCCGAGATCGCCGAGTGATGAACAAAACAGTCTTTTCCGCCGTCTTCGGGCGTGATGAAGCCGAAGCCCTTTGAATCGTTGAACCACTTCACTCTGCCGGTGTTTCTCATTGTTTCTCCTGCTTTTCTTGAACTCCGACGATGACGCCGTCATGCCAAGCTTACTCGGATTACGGCTTCGGTTCACGCGGAGGCCCCGAGGCCGCTCTTTCTCGCCTTCGCGTCTTCGCGTGAGTTCTCATCCGCCGAGAGCGCGATACCTCTCCCAATCCTCTACCACATCGACATCCCACCGCACCGGCAGGACGGCGATGCTGCTCTGCCATTCGGCGATCTTTCCCATCGTCTCGACGAAGACGGATGACGTTCCCCAGGCCACGTCCTCGAAGATCGCCGGATCGAACGCCGCGGCGCGGCAGCCGATGAGGTAGTAGCCGCCGTCCTCGGCGGGACCGATGACCCACTCGCAGGAGTCGAGGTGAGCGAACGCGGTGTCGATCAGAGATCGCGGAAGACGGGGATCGTCGACGCCGATGGCGATGATCTTTTGCGTGGCGTGAAAGAAGAAGCGCTCCGAAAATGCCATCGAAAGACGGTCACCGAGGGTGGCCCCGGTCTGCATGGCCGTGGGAAAGTCGCCGAAGGCGCGCGTGAGCGTCTCGCCGTTCGCGGCCTCGGACGGTGCCCAGAGAATCTCCACCTCTGTCTCCGCCGACGAGGTTCCGATCGAGGCCAGGAG
>DATLWH010000587.1:0-2402 GCA_035576505.1 Thermoanaerobaculia bacterium
GCCCCACCGGAGCGATCGATGACAATCGAGCTGCGGGTACCGGGAGCCGGCAGTCGAGATTCGGAGAGCTCCTCTCCGACCCCCGACCCCCGACACCCGACACCCGACACCGACATCGCCAATCTCTACCTGCCGGCTGACCGCATCGATCTCGTCGAAGGCATTCGTGCCCTCGCTCGGGAGAAGCTGGCCCCGCGCGCCGCGCATTACGACGAGACGGCCACCTTCCCGCACGACGACTTCCGCGATCTGTTCGAGGCAGGTCTGCTCGGCGCCCCCATCTCGCGCGACCTCGGCGGCCTCGGGCTCGGCCCCTATCGCGGCGACATCTTCACGCTCTGGATGCTGACCAAGGAGATCGCCCGCGCCGATCTCTCCCTGGCCCGCTGCTGGGAAGGGCACGTCAACTCCCTCGTGCTGATCGACGGCATGGGCACCGACGAACAGAAAGCGCGCTGGTTCGACGGCGTTCTCACGCGCGGCGAGACCTGGGTGGCCTGGAGCGGCGAGCCGCAGGCGCGCGCACCCGGCGAGACGACGCGTTTCGGAACGTACGCCGAGCGGGTCGACGGCGGCTGGCGCCTCGACGGAACGAAGGCCTTCGCCACCAGCGCCGGCGGCGCGCGCTGGGCCATCCTGCTCGTCAACACGGCCGGACCCGGCGGCGCGCGCCACGCATCCGGCGACGTCGATCATCTGCTGCTCATGGCCTGCGATCTTTCCGATCCCTCGGTCAGCATCGACGGTTCGTGGTGGGATCCGATCGGGATGCGCGCCACGGTCAGCCACGCCGTCCGCTTCGACGGTACCTTCATCCCTGACGCGAACCTGCTCGGCTATCCCGGCCAGTACCTGCTGGAGAGCTGGCAGACCTGCTTCGCCCCGCAGTACGGCGCGTCGTTCCTCGGCGCGGCAACCGCGGCGTACGACTACGCCATCCAGTCGATCCGCGCCCAGAAAAAAGGGGATGATCCCTACGTCCAGCACCACGTGGCCAGGATGTCGATGAACCTCGACACCGGCAATCTCTGGCTGCGCCACGTGGCCACGCTGTGGGAGAGCGGCCGCTCGGCAGAGGCGCAGGTGGCGGGCAATCGCGTGCGGCACCTGCTCGAGCACCTCTCCGTCGAGACCGTCGATCACTGCATTCGCTCCTGCGGCGCGCGCGCGCTCATCAAGCCGAGCCCCGTCGAACGGATCTGGCGCGATCTCTCGCTCTACGTCCGCCACGACAACGACGATCACGTACTGGCTACGATCGGCAAGGCCATCCTCGGCAAGAGTTACGACGTCTCGTTCTACAAGCCCTGAGCGGAACAGGAGTAGTGTGAACGGCAGCGATGCTCCACGCTCGCCTACCTCGAAACGGAGTTAGCGCTTGACGACGATCGTCTCCGAGCCGCGGCGGCGGCGGACGGCCGCGGCAGCGTTGCCGGCGGCGCTGCAAGCCGTCGTCGCCGGCGAGATGTCGCGGGATACCCCGCGCGCCGCCTCGATCGTGCGCGAACTGCTCCGACGCGTCCGTTTCAATCCGTCGTTCGCACAGCGCCTCCTGGCCATCGCGCGAGACGGAAGCGCATCGCACGAGCTTCGCTGCCTGGCCTCGCTCGCGTTCGAACATCAGTTCCTGATCGCCCCGCGCGACGAGGCGGCGCTGCTGCTGCGCGCGATCGGCGTCGACGAACGCGAGGACCACATCCGCCTCCGCATCGCGCGCAACGAGACCATTCACAAACAGCTCCGCCATGGCGCCGCCGGTCTCCGCGCCTTTCTTCGGCACACCCGCCGCCCATGCCGGCTCGCCTTCGCACGCTACGCGTTCACGCCAGCGGAAGTCGTCGCGGAGATCCGGCTCAGAACACGCGCCACGCCTGGCAGGCCCGATTTCCCTCCGCTCGATCATCCCTGCAACGTCGACGAGGCGGACCATGCGATGGCGCGGCTGCCGGCTTACGAGAGAGACATCGTGCGCCGCCTGATCGATGAGCAGGTCATCTACTGGGTCGATGCGTCGACGCCGTCTTCGCTCAACGGACTCATCGAATACCCCGAGGGGACGGTCGTGCTGGTGATCAAACCGCCCGGCTCGGATCTCGAGATCGAGATCAAGCGCGCCGGCAACCGCGGTCCCCATGCGCTCGACATCCGCTACAGCAATGACGACGGCAGGATCGTGCCGCATCACCATCATCTATGGGGCGGCTCGCGCGGCGATTACCTCTGTTTCGAGGCGGCGAACTCCGCGCTTCTCTCCCTCGTCCACCGCCTGGCCCTCGGCCGCGAGGCTCCGATCCCACGCATCGTCACATTGAGCCGCATCGAGTCGGTGCCGAGGAACGATGGCAGTACGGTATCGCTCCTCGAACACTTCGACGATCCCTCGCGCCGCGAACGGCTGCTGG
>DATLWH010000588.1:0-9175 GCA_035576505.1 Thermoanaerobaculia bacterium
CAAGGAGCTCGACTTCCGCGTCTCGGTTCTGCCGACGCTCTTCGGCGAAAAGATCGTCATGCGCCTCCTCGATAAGGACAATCTGCGCCTCGACATGACCAAACTCGGGTTCGAGCCGGAGTCGCTGGTGCGCTTTGAGGAGGCGATCTTCAAGCCTTGGGGCATGGTGCTCGTAACCGGCCCGACCGGCTCGGGAAAGACGAACACGCTTTACTCTGCCCTCTCGAAGGTCAACTCGCCGGAAGTGAACATCATGACCGCGGAAGATCCGGTCGAGTTCAACTTGCCGGGGATCAACCAGGTGCAGATGAAAGAGTCGATCGGCCTGAACTTCGCGGCTACGCTCCGCTCGTTCCTGCGCCAGGACCCGAACATCATCCTCGTCGGCGAGATCCGCGACTTCGAGACCGCCGAGATCGCGATCAAAGCTGCTCTCACGGGACACCTCGTGCTCTCGACGCTGCATACCAACGACGCGCCGTCGACGATCAACCGGCTCATGAACATGGGAATCGAGCCGTTCCTCGTGGCCACTTCCGTGCAGCTCATCGCCGCGCAGAGGCTGGCTCGCCGGGTCTGCTCGAGTTGCAAAGAGGCCGTCGACATCACGCCACAGGCACTGATCAACATCGGTTACAAAAAAGAAGAGGTCGGCACGTTCACGGTCTTCAAAGGCCGCGGTTGCGACAAGTGCAACAACACCGGCTACAAAGGCCGCGTGGCCCTGATCGAGGTCATGGCCATCGATGACACCATCCGTGATCTCATCCTCTCCGGCGGCACAGCCATCGACATCAAGAAACGGGCCGCCGAAACAGGCATGATCAGCCTCCGCCGCTCAGGACTGATTAAGATCAAAGACGGCACGACGACGATCGAAGAGGTCGTTCGGGAGACCATACTGTGAGGAGGGTGTCGGTTGTCGGGGGTCGGGGGTCGGAGAAATAGGCAGCTCCGACCCCCGACCCCCAACACCCGACGCCCGGAAAGAAACCAATGTCCGTCACCCTTCATCAGCTTCTCAAGACGATGGTCGAGCGAGGCGGCTCCGACCTGCACGTCACGACCAACTCCGCCCCACAGATCCGGATCGACGGAAAGCTCACACCTCTGGACATGCCGCCGCTGACGGCTCCGGAGACGAAACAGCTGGCCTATTCGGTGCTTACCGATGCCCAGAAACACCGCTTCGAAGAGAACCTCGAGCTCGATCTTTCCTTCGGCATCAAGGGGCTGGCCCGCTTCCGCGCAAACATCTTCAACCAGCGTGGCGCCACGGCCGCCGTTTACCGGCAGATCCCCTACGAGATCCTGGGATTTCGCGAGCTCGGCCTTCCGGCGGTTGTGGAGGAGATCTGCAACAAGCCGCGCGGCCTGGTGTTGGTCACCGGTCCCACCGGTTCGGGGAAATCGACGACGCTCGCGGCGATGATCGACAAGATCAATCGCGAACGTCACGAGCACATCATCACCATCGAAGATCCGGTCGAGTTCCTTCACTCGCACAAGAGCTGCATCGTCAATCAGCGCGAGCTGCACGCGGACACGCACTCGTTCGCGAACTCGCTGAAGTCGGCACTTCGCCAGGACCCGGACGTCGTGCTCATCGGCGAGATGCGTGACCTCGAGACCATCGAGTCGGCGCTGCGTATCGCCGAAACGGGTCACCTCACGTTCGGCACGCTCCATACGAACTCGGCGGCCCAGACGATCAACCGTATCGTCGACGTCTTCCCGTCGCACCAGCAGCCGCAGATCCGCGCGCAACTCTCGTTCGTGCTCGAGGGAATCCTCTGCCAATCCCTCCTGCCTCGGGCGAATGGAAAGGGACGGGCCATGGCCATGGAGATCCTCGTGCCCAACGCCGCCATCCGTAATCTCATCCGCGAAGACAAAGTGCATCAGATCTATTCGATGATGCAGACCGGGCAGACCAAGTACGGAATGCAGACTTTCAACCAGTCGTTGGCGACTCTGTACTTCAAGAAGCACATCACTCTGCAGACCGCTCTGGCCCGTTCTTCGAACCCCGACGAGCTACAGGAGATGATTTCGCGCGGCGCGGGAGCCCTTGCGCCGCAGGGGACGGCGGCGCCGACCGGCGCCCGCCCCCGCACGGTTTAAGGGCTGGATACTAACCGGAGGAGATGATGCCTACATTCGAATGGAAAGGATCGCGCGCCGGACAAATGCAGAGCGGCGTTCTCAACGCCGACTCGAAAGAAGCGGCCACCGAGATTCTTCGCCGGCAGCGCATCGAGGCCCCCTCGATCAAGGAGAAGGGGAAAGAGATCGCCTTTCCCAAGTTTGGCGGTGGCGTTCCACCGCAGCTCGTCGCCATCTTCACGCGGCAGTTCTCCGTCATGATCGATGCCGGCCTGCCGCTGGTGCAGTGCCTCGAGATCCTGGCCTCGCAGCAGGAAAATAAGACCTTCAAACGCGCTCTCATCCAGATCCGGCAGGACGTCGAGTCAGGCTCAAACCTGGCCGACTCGATGCGGAAGCACCCTAAGATCTTCAACGACCTCTTCACGAACATGGTGGCCGCCGGTGAGGCGGGCGGTATTCTCGATACGATCCTTCAGCGCCTGGCACAGTACATCGAGAAATCGGTCAAGCTGAACAGCCAGGTGAAGTCGGCGATGATCTATCCGGTCGCCGTCATCTCCATCGCCTGCATCGTTGTGGCGGTCATTCTCTGGAAGGTCATCCCGGTCTTCGCCGCACTCTTCAAAGGCCTCGGCGCGGAGCTGCCGATGCCGACCGTGGTCGTCATCTGGCTCTCGGACTTCATCGCCGCCTACTGGTGGCTGATGGGCGCCATCATCGCCGCCACCGTCTATTCTCTCCGCCGCTACCACGAGACCTATCGAGGAAAGCGCGTGCTCGACGGCATCGTCCTGAAGATGCCGATCCTCGGGCTGTTGATGCGCAAGATCGCCGTGGCACGCTTCTGCCGCACGCTCTCGACGCTCACCTCCTCCGGCGTTCCCATCCTCGACGGCCTGCAGATCACGGCCCGCACCGCCGGCAACTCCATCATCGAAGACGCCATCATGGCTACCCGTAAGTCGGTCGAGGAAGGCAAGACCATCAGCGAGCCGCTCGCCGATACCGACGTGTTTCCATCGATGGTCGTGCAGATGATCGCCGTCGGCGAGCAGACTGGCGCGCTCGACACGATGCTGTCCAAGATCGCCGACTTTTATGAAGACGAAGTCGATACGGCCGTGGCCGGACTGATGAAGCTCCTCGAGCCGGTCCTCATCGCCTTCCTCGGCGTCGCCATCGGCGGAATCGTCATCGCCATGTACATGCCGATGTTCACCTTGATCGGAAAGATCGGGTAGGGCTCCTGCATCCTTGGGTTGTCGACTCCCGGGCGGCGCGCATAGCGCCGCCCATTTCGTTTTATCCTGACAACCGGCAGCGAAGACAAATGCCTACCGAAGCCCGCTTGCTCATGGCCGTTCGCGTCGTCGTCGTGACGACGTTGCTTCTCGCGGCCCTCATCATTCAGTACACGGTGCGCGAGGTTCTGCCGATCAACTACCTCTACACGACGGCGGGCATCACGTACGGACTCACGCTCGTGTACATCGGCGTCGGCCAGCTCGTCGCCTCACGCAAGATCAACCTGGCCGTCCAGGTCGCGGGAGATCTCGTCGTCGAGACAGTGCTCGTTTACTTCACCGGCGGTCTCGACTCCCCATTCTCGTTCCTCTACCTCGTATCGATCATCACCGCATCCATGCTGCTCTATCGCCGTGGAGGCCTGCTCGGCGCCAGCGGTGCGGTGATCCTGTATGGCGGGCTGGGCGATCTGATGTACTACGGCGTCCTTCCCGTTCCCGAGCAGTCGTGGTTCCTGCCGACGCCATGGACGTCGGCGCGGCTTTACCTCAACCTGGCCACCAACTTCGCCGGCTTCTATGCGGCGGCCTTTCTGACCTCGTACCTCTCGGAGAAACTGCAGAAAACCTCCGAGGAGCTCGATGCTAATCGGCAGAATCTGGCTGAACTGCGCGCGCTGAACCAGAACGTCGTCGAGTCCATCCCCTCGGGCCTGATCACTCTTTCCCCCGACGGATTAGCCACGTTCATCAACCCGGCGGGATGTCTCATCCTCCGCCGTGAGCCGCAATCGGTGATCGGCAGTCCGGTCGCACAAATTGGTTTCTATTCGGACGGCGAATGGAGCAACGCCAGAAAGACGCTTACGATCGGCGCGATCGTCCGCAGCGAGAAAAACGTTCACGTCGGCGACGAGATGCGCACCATCGGCTTTGCTGTCACGCCGCTCAACTCGATGGAGGGGACCGCGTCGGGCTATACCCTCATCTTCCAGGACCTCACGGAGATGAAAATGCTCGAGGCGGAGCTGCAGTTGAAAGACCGCATGGCTGCTGTCGGCGAGCTCTCGGCCGGCATTGCCCACGAGATCCGCAACCCGCTGGCCGCGATTGCCGGTTCGGTGCAGGTGCTCAAGAAGTCCGCCGCGCTGAACCCACAGGAGCAGCGCCTGATGTCGATCATCCTCAAGGAGTCGGAACGGTTGAATAAGTCGATCGCCGACTTCCTTCGCTTCGTGAGACCTCAGGAGAAACGGCCGGCGGAATTCGACATTGCCACCAGCCTTGCCGAAACGCTCGACCTGCTCAGAAACTCCCCGGAGCTCAACGCCGCGCATACGATTGAATATGACATCGTGCCGCCGTCGTACACGCTCGTCGGCGATGCCGACCAGATTCGCCAGGTCTTCTGGAACATCGCCCGGAACGCTGTGCAAGCGATGACGGACGGCGGAACGCTGCGTGTCACGACAGTGATCGCCGCCGATCGCTACAACATCGTCTTCAGCGACAACGGCCGCGGGATGACGGAAGCCGACCAGCGCCGGCTCTTTCAGCCATTCCGAACGAATTTCCCCAGCGGCACGGGACTGGGCATGGCCATCTCGTACCGAATCGTGCAGGAGCACGGAGGCCGTATCGAGGTCAGTACGCATGAAGGTGTCGGGACGGCCATCACTGTCTCACTCCCGGCTTCGGCCGCGATGCGCCACGCCGTGGCGTGAGCCTGGGGAGTAGGGGTGGGGAGGGGAGTGGGAGAACGACGATCAGCATGCGTTCTCCCACTTCCGACCCCCGACCCCCGACCCCCGACTCCCGTCCCCTCACTCATCCCGCAGGTACTTCTCCATCAGCCCGGCGTTCTCCACCATGGCCTGAAGCTGGACCCAATAGGCGCGGCCGTACATCGCCACCGACGCGATGAAGAGGCTGAGGTGCAGCCAGTGAGGTGTCTTTCCCGATGCCACGCCCCCGCCCATGATGAACGTCACCATCAGAACCGCCATCGCGTACATGGCCGTTGGGAAAACGTTCTTCTTGAATGCCTTCGTCTGCTGCACGACGGCGGCGTCGTTCTTCGCCGCCTCCTTGATCTCCTTCCCCGTGCCGATGAAGAAGAACATCGTCATCGACTGAGAGAAGAGCCCAAGGATCACCGTGCCGAGAGCCCAGAAGATGTGTTGCGCGACGTGTCCTGGCGCAGATGTGAATCCGACGATTCCGGTGGCAATCAAACCTGCGATGGATAGGAGCGTGGTGACGAGGAGGAACTGGGCCAAGGTTGGGGGATTATAGGTTGCGGTGGCGGGGTCGCTTGGTTGCTGATTTGCTGAGTGTGGGGAATCGTCCCTAACCTCCAGACCGAGCAACCCAGCAACCCAGCAACCCAGCAACCGCGCCACCACGACCCCGCCACCTCGAGACCGCGAGGCAACCGCCCCTGATACACTCGCCTCCCGTGGGAAACAAATCCAGCTATCGCGATGCGGGTGTCAACATCGATGCGCAGGACGAGGCGTTGCGCGAGGTCCGGCGCATCGCGCGCAGCACCTTCACTCCCGACGTCATCTCCGACATCGGCTCCTTCGGCGGTCTCTTTCGGGCGTCATTCGATGGGATTGAGAAGCCGATCCTCGTCTCTTCGACCGACGGGGTTGGTACCAAGCTCCGCGTCGCCCAGGCCATGAAGATTCACGACACAGTTGGCTACGACCTCGTCTGTCACTGCGTCAACGACATCCTGGTCCAGGGAGCGCGACCCCTTTTCTTTCTCGATTACTACGCCACCGGCCGTCTGCGGCCGCCCGTGATGACCGATGTGATCCGAGGCATGGCCCGGGCGTGCAGCGAGAACGGTTGCGCCTTGATCGGCGGCGAGACGGCGGAGATGCCGGGGTTTTACGGCGATGACGACTACGACATTGCCGGCTTCATCGTCGGCGTCGTCGATGAAAAGAATGTGCTCACCGGCAAAGAGGTCCGCGAAGGGGATGTCCTCATCGCTCTGCCGTCCGCCGGTCTGCACACCAACGGTTATTCGCTGGCGCGGCGGATTCTTTTCGACCAGCTCGGGCACGACCATCAAACCATCGTCCCCGAATTCGGCAAGATCGGAGAGGCGCTCTTGGAGCCGCATCTCTCGTATCTGAAGCCCCTCCTTCCGCTCGTCGATCAACGTGCCATCCATGCCCTGGCCCACATCACCGGCGGTGGCCTGACGGACAATGTGCCTCGGGTGCTTCCCGACTCGCTCGATGCGCACATCAAGCTGGGTTCGTGGCCCGTCCTGCCGATCTTCAGCTTCCTGGCCCGGCAGGGCCATGTCGACCGCGATGAGATGCTTCGGGTCTTCAACATGGGCGTCGGAATGGTTCTCATCGCCGGCAAGGAGCAGGTCGACCTGATCGCGCAACACTTTGGCCGGATTGGCCAGAAGTTCTTCTTCATCGGCAACGTGGTCAAGGGGAGTGGAAAGGTCGTCTACGACACCCCTCCGGCGGGGTTCGCCTCGTGGATCGAGTGAAGAGTGGATTCGTAGATCAGTGGATCAGTGGATTGGTAGATTGGTAGGCACGCGACCTCCCACTAATCCACTAATCCACTAATCGACTCATCCGCGAAAACCATGCGACTCGCCATCCTTCTCTCCGGCCGCGGATCGAACTTTGCCGCCATTCACGACGCTATTGCCCGCGGAGAGCTCGACGCGGAGATCGTCTGCGTCATCTCGAATCGTCCGAACGCTGCCGGGATCGCTCGGGCTCGCGCTCTGGAACTGCCGGCGCACGTGATTGATCATCGTTCGTTCGCCAGCCGCGAGGCCCACGAGTCCGAGGTGCTGCGCGTGCTCGGTGAGGCCCGGCCGGACTTTATCGCCCTGGCCGGTTACATGCGCCTGCTCTCGCCGGCGTTTGTGGCCGCGTACCCGATGCGGATCGTCAACATCCATCCGTCGCTGCTCCCGGCGTTCCCCGGTGTCGACGCACAGGCTCAGGCGATCGCTTACGGTGTGAAGATCTCCGGCTGCACGGTCCACCTTGTCGACGAGAACCTCGACTCCGGGCCGATCATCGTGCAGCGCGCCGTTCCCGTACGCGCAGACGACGATGCCTCCACGCTCGCCGCGCGCATCCTCGAGGAGGAGCACATCGCGTACGTGGAGGCGTTGAGGTTACTGGCTGAGGGCCGTTATCGCGTCGATGGCCGGCGGGTTGTGAATGAGTAGTTGCTGGGTTGCTAGGTTGCAACCTTCATTTCAGAATGGCCAGAACTTCTTCCACAACGGCTGTTTCTCGACGCCGGCCTGCGCCAGCGCGGGCATTTTACCGATCTGCTGTCCGCCCTGATTGACGACCGCTACGCCGACCTGCTGGCCCGCGTGAACCGGTGCGGCCACATTGTTCGGAACGAACTGAACCTTGATGGTTCCTTCCTGACCGCGTTGGACGAGTACGTTCACATCCGCGGCAGCGACTGCGGCGACCGTCTTGGCCCGTCCATCGTCGACCGCGACCTGGCCGACCAGAGTCCCCTTCTTGAGCGGCGTCATCTGCCGCCAGCGGCCGAATGACTCGTTGAACAGGCGGCCGGCGATCTCGAACGAGCTTTCGGGGCCTGACGGAGCACGGGCGCCCATGACCACCGCTACGAGCTCCATATCGCCGCGTTTCGCTGAGGCCGTGATGCAGTAGCCGGCCGGAACCGAGTAGCCGGTCTTGATGCCGATGGCATCCCCGTAGTAGTCCTTGCTCTTGGGGTTGATCATGTGATTCGGATTCGTGAGGCCCGAGGTGTAGGTTGCGTTCGTGAAGGGCATCCACGGCGTCTTCGCGTAGTCGCGCATCAGCGGATACTTCATCAACTCCATCCCCATGACGGCGAGGTCATGGGCGCTGGAAACGTCGATGCGCTTCGGATCCTGACTGTTCGGCAGACCGTGCGGGTCATAGAACGTCGTCTCTTTGAGGCCGAGCTGGCGAGCCTTGTCGTTCATCATGTCGGCGAAGGCTTCGGCGGAACCGCCGATCTTCTCGGCGATCATCTCCGCGGTGTCGTTCGCCGACCGCACCATGGTCGCGGCCAGCAGTGTCTGCATCGGAAACGTCTGTCCTTCCTTGGCGAAGATCTGCGAGCCGCCCATCTTGCTGGCGCGCGCGGAAACGGTGACCGGGGTGTCGAGTTTGAGCTGCCCGGACTGAATCTGCTCCATGGCGATGATGCAGGTCATCATCTTGGCCATCGACGCGGTAGGGAGCGGAACGTGCGCATTCTCTTCGAAGAGCACCCGTTTACTGGCCGGCTCGATCACATACGCGGCGCTGTAGCCCTTGCCGGTCATGTTGACCTGCGCGCCTTTGGCGGCCCCGGTCCCTTCTTCCTCCTGCGCGAATGCAGCGGAGGCAATTGCAGCGACAAACATCACAGCGAGGCAACGTTTCATGGTCAACACTCCGAGGAATTGATTTGGTCAGGCCCGGCCGGCCTGCGTGTCGCGCTTCTTGGTTGCGCGTGAGGTGCGAGGGATCGAGCCGATGACGGTCCAGTCGTGCTTGTGAACGACGACCGGCTCGTCCGATTTCGGCCAGAGCTCGATCGGGATGTAGTAATAGCCGTCGCCGAGGACGCGCGACTTGATGGCCAGATCGCGCATGCTCTTGCAGAGACCCTTCTTGCCGCGAATCGCGCTTCGTTCCACCATCACACCTGTTTGCTCTCCAATGCCCTGGTAGATGCTGATCTCAGCGCAAAGCGAATTCACTAACGTCATCGGTGTGACTCCATTCGGGAGGGGTCTTAGCAAGTTCTGAACCATCGTGCTCGGG
>DATLWH010000589.1:0-3853 GCA_035576505.1 Thermoanaerobaculia bacterium
TCGAGTACAAGCCGGCACCAAAGATCACGCCGAAGGAACTGATCCACCTGCGTGAAAGCCTCAGGCTCTCGCGCGCCCTGTTTGCTGTGTATCTTCGGACAAATGTTCGCACGCTCGAAAACTGGGAACAGGGACGTGCCAGGCCAAATGCGCAAGCCGCGCTGCTGATCAATCTCGTCAAGCGGTATCCGGATACGATCGAGCGCCTGGCCGCTATCTGAGGCATTCGGACTAACTCCTTGACCAACTTCACCGAATCCGTCGTCGAAGGAGCGGCCCTCGAGTGGCTGGCGGCGCTCGGCTACGCGGTGCTGCACGGCCCGGATATCGCCAATGGCGAACCGGGCGCCGAGCGCAGCGACTCGAACTACCGCGACGTCATATTGGAGGGGCGGCTTCGTAACGCGCTGGTGGCGCTGAATCCGGATCTGCCACCCGAGGCCATCGAGGACGCCTGGCGGAAGCTCATGAGGACAGATGCGCCGTCGCTGGTGGAACGCAATCGCGCTCTCCACAAGATGCTGGTCGATGGCGTCACCGTGGAGTACCGGCGCAAGGATGGCTCGATCGGCGGGGCGCAGGCTCAGGTCATCGACTTCGAGACGCCCGACAACAACGATTGGCTGGCGGTCAACCAGTTTACCGTGGCCGAGGGGCAGCACACGCGGCGGCCGGACGTGGTGCTGTTCGTCAACGGGCTGCCGCTGGCGGTGATCGAGCTGAAGAACTCGGCCGATGAGAATGCCACGATCTGGTCTGCCTTCCATCAGCTTCAGACCTATCAGGCCCAGATCCCGGCGCTCTTCGCCACCAACGCGGTGCTGGTGATCTCCGACGGCACGCAGGCACGCATCGGCTCCCTCGGCGCGGGGAAGGAATGGTTCAAGCCGTGGCGGACGATCGAGGGGCGCGAAGACGCGGCGGCGATGATGCCGGAGCTGCAGGTCATGCTGGAAGGCGTCTTCGAGAAGCGCCGCTTTCTCGATCTTCTCCGCTACTTCATCGTCTTCGAGGAGGAAAGTCCCGGCCACTTGACGAAGAAGATCGCCGGCTATCACCAGTTCCATGCGGTCAACGTGGCCGTTGAGGAAACGCTGCGCGCGTCGCGAGTGGCCGATCGGATTGCCGACGCTCCGGGGCGGTTCGAGGCACGACGTCTGGCCGGGGGAGAGCCGGGTGATCAACGCGTCGGCGTGGTCTGGCATACACAAGGCTCAGGGAAGAGCCTGACCATGGCGTTCTATGCCGGGCGTCTCATTCTTCATCCTGAAATGGAGAACCCGACGATCGTCGTGATCACAGACCGCAATGATCTCGACGATCAGCTCTTCGGCACCTTTGCCCGTTGCCGGGATCTGTTGCGGCAGGCGCCGGTACAGGCCAGGGATCGTGGCGATCTCCGGGAAAAGCTGGCCGTCGCCTCCGGCGGCGTCGTCTTCACGACGATCCAGAAGTTCTTCCCCGAGGAGAAGGGGGACCGCCAGCCGATCCTGACGATGCGAACCAACGTCGTCGTGATCGCCGACGAGGCGCACCGCAGCCAGTACGACTTCATCGACGGCTTCGCCCGGCACATGCACGACGCGTTGCCCTACGCCTCGTTCATCGGTTTTACCGGCACGCCCATCGAGCTGACGGACGCCAACACGCGCGCGGTCTTCGGCGACTACATCAGCGTCTACGACATACAGCGGGCGGTGATCGACGGCGCGACGGTGCCGATCTATTACGAGAGCCGGCTGGCGAAGCTGGAGCTGCGAGAGTCGGAGCGGCCAAAGATCGATCCGCAGTTCGAAGAGGCCACCGAGGGGGAGGAAGTCGAGCGGAAGGAAAAGCTCAAGAGCCGGTGGGCGCAACTCGAGGCGGTGGTGGGGTCGGAGAACCGGTTGGCGCTGGTGGCCCGCGATCTGGTGGAGCATTTCGAGGATCGCCTGGAGGCGATGGAAGGGAAGGCGATGGTGGTCTGCATGAGCCGCCGCATCGCCGTTCAGTTGTACCGTGAGATCGGCGCGCTGCGGCCGGGATGGCTGGGCGACGGCGATGATGCGGGAGCGATGAAGGTGATCATGACCGGATCGGCATCCGATCCGCTGGAGTGGCAGAAACACATCCGGACGAAAGGGCGCCGCGAGGCGCTGGCCAAGCGTTTTCGCGATCCGAACGATCCCTTCAGGATCGTCATCGTCCGCGACATGTGGTTGACGGGCTTCGACGCGCCGAGCCTTCATACGATGTACGTCGACAAGCCGATGCGCGGTCATGGCCTGATGCAGGCCATCGCGCGCGTGAACCGGGTCTTCAAGGACAAGCCCGGCGGACTGGTGGTCGACTACCTCGGCCTGGCCGACGAGCTGAAAGCGGCGCTTGCCACCTACACGCAGAGCGGCGGCACCGGCAAGACCGCCATCCCGAAGGAGGAGGCGGTCGCCGCGCTGTTGAAGCACTACGAGATCTGCCGCGGACTCTTCCACGGCTTCGACTGGTCGAAATGGCTGACCGGGAAACCAGGCGAGCGGCTGTCGCTTCTCCCTGCCGCGCAGGAACACATCCTGGCGCTGGAGGACGGCAAACCGCGCCTCTTGCGCGCCGTAACCGATCTCTCGTCGGCGTTTGCCCTGGCGGTGCCGCATCCGGAGACGATGCGCATCCGCGATGATGTCGGCTTCTTCCAGGCCGTCCGCGCGGTACTGGCCAAAGGAGTACCCGGCGAGCGGAAGACGGACGAAGAGCTCGACCACGCCATCCGGCAGATCATCTCGAAGGCGGTGATCTCCGGCGAGGTGATCGACATCTTCGCGGCGGCGGGGCTGAAGAAGCCCGACATCTCCATCCTGTCCGACGAGTTCCTGGCCGAGGTGCGCTACATGCCACAGCGGAACCTGGCCGTGGAGTTGTTGCAGAAGCTGCTCAAAGGCGAGATCAAATCGCGCGCGAAGCGCAACGTGGTTCAGGCGCGCTCATTCGCCGGGCTGCTCGACCAGGCAATCCGCAAGTATCAGAACCGAGGCATCGAGACGGCGCAGGTGATCGAGGAGCTGATCGCTCTGGCGAAGCAGATGAATGCCGCCAGCGCTCGCGGCGAAGCGCTGCACCTGACGGACGACGAGCTGGCGTTCTACGACGCGCTGGAGACCAACGACAGCGCGGTGAAGGTTCTCGGCGAGCCGACGCTGGTTGCCATCGCACGGGAGTTGGTTGAAACGGTGAAGCGAAGCGTGACCATCGATTGGACCGTGCGTGAAAACGTCCGCGCGCAGTTGCGGGTCATCGTCAAGCGCATCCTGCGCAAACACCGCTATCCACCGGACAAACAGGAGAAAGCGACGCAGACGGTTCTGGAACAGGCGGAGGTGCTGTCGGAGGGGTGGGCGGTGGCGTGAATAAGGAAGCAGACCCGAACGGCCCCAGAGTCTGAATCGACGTGCGCGGCGCCAACGCCTAAGGCCCCTCCTTACTCCGTCAGCGGCCCCTCGGCACGCCCTTCGATGAATTGCTGGACGATGGGGTTGGTCGACTGCTGGAACTGCTCCGGCGTCCCGTCTTCGACGATGCGGCCTTTGTAGAGCATGGCTACGCGGTCGGCGATCTTGAAGGCTACCTTCATGTCGTGCGTGATCGTCACGGTGGTCGTGTTGAGCGTTCGGTCCATCTCCACGATCAGCTCGGCGATGACGTCGCTGATCACGGGATCGAGGCCGGTGGTCGGCTCGTCGAACAGCAGGATCTCGGGTTTGAGCGAGATGGCGCGGGCGAAGCCGACACGGCGGCGCATTCCGCCCGACAACTCGGAGGGGCGCTTCGAGGCCACGCCGTCGAGGTGCACGAGATCGAGGCATTCGTCGACGCGGGCCGC
>DATLWH010000590.1:0-4411 GCA_035576505.1 Thermoanaerobaculia bacterium
AAAGCGCCGGGAAAACGTTCCAGAAAGTCGTCGTTCAGAACATCGAACCGGCCGGAGGCAACTAGTGTCACGGCAGTCCGTGGTTACGGGAGAAACGATCATGCGCAACGCCATCGCCCTTTCAGTCCTTCTCGTCGCTGCCGCCTGTACGACTGGCAGCCAGGTCTCGCAGACGGTTGCACACATCCCGCTGCCCGAGATCACACTCATCAGCCACACCGATCTGACCAACGTACCGACGATTGCCAGCGCGGTCCCGGCGCATTTCGAGTTTCGCATCGTCAACCAGGCGGAAGTACCGATCACGCTACGCAGCATTGACCTCGTCGCCCTCGGCAGACCCGGTATCAGAGTCGAGTCCAAGCACATGCCGTACACGACTGTCATCCAGGCGCACACGGTCCAGTCGGTGGATTTTCTGACGACGGCGAGCATCGTCGACCCGACCGGCCCGACCGGCCGAGCGCCGGTCCAGCTTCGCGCGGTGGCCCTCTTCGACTCGCCCAACGGAAGCCTTGAGAAAGTCGTCGTGCAGCAGCTTCGTCTCGAAGGTGAGGAATAGCCGTCACCTTGCAGCCTGCGCAGTAGAACGATTCTTGCGTCACTGGTGGCCGAGCCTTGGGCAACCAGCGTCGCTGGCCGTGCCGGCTAGGAGCCTGCCCCGTGGAATCGATTTGACGACGATGGTGGCCGAGCCTTGGGCAACCAACGCCGCCGGCCGTGCCGGCCTAGCCGGTCGCGCGTTGCTCGACCAGACCTTCGAACACTTGCAGCGCAAGATCGACCCGGCCCAGCGGCGCGGAAACCTGCACCCCGGCCACGCGGCCTCGCACGCGCTGAAGCGTCTCGCGGGCGATGGCGACTCCTTCGCGCATCCCGTGCTCCTTGCTCTTCTCGCTGGCGATGCGCATCCGTTCCATGACTTCGTCGGAGACGGAGACACCCGGCACTTCGTTGTTCATGAATTGCGCGTTGCGATACGACAGGAGCGGCCAGATGCCTGCAACCACCGGCAGGTGCATGTGCCGAATCTGATCGAGGAAACGTTCCAGCACGGCGACGTCGAAAACCGGCTGCGTGATGGCGTATTCGGCACCCGCCTTCACTTTCCATTCGAGGCGGCGCAGCTCGTAGTCGAGATCGAGGTGTCCGGGGTTGACCCCGACACCGATCGTAAAGGTGGTCGGCTCGCCGAATGGATTGCCGCCCAGGTCGAGCCCGTGGTTCATCAGGTTGGCCATGTTGGTCAGGCCGATGGAATCGATGTCGAATACGGCCGTGGCATCGGGGTACGGTCCCATCTTCGGAGGATCGCCGGTGATGAGCAGCAGGTTGCGCAGACCGAGCGCCGCGCATCCGAGCAGGTCGGAGTGCATGCCGAGAAGATTCCGGTCGCGGCAGCAGTAGTGAAGCACCGTCTCGATGCCGGCGCGTTGCTGCAGCAGGACGGCCACGGCGATCGCGCCCATCCTGTTCTGCGCGCGCGGACCGTCCGGCACGTTGACCGCGTCGACGCCGGCCTCCTTGATCGACCGCACCGACTCGATCATCTTGTCCGGGTTCGGGCCCTTGGGGGGCGTGATCTCGATCGTCGTCACGAACTCGCCGCCGGCGATCTTCTTTCCCCAATGGGAGCGCGTGGCCAGCGGTACGGGTTCCTTCGCCTCGGAGCGCCTGATGTTGGCATCGCGCTCCACGACGACAAACGAGCGTCGCGGCGAAAGCGGCCGCACGGCGTCGGCCATGATCTTGATGTGGTCGGGCGTCGTGCCGCAGCAGCCGCCCAGGAACTTCACTCCTTTGTGAATGAGCCGCTTGGCGTACTTGGCCATGTAGTCGGGAGAGGCCATGTACATCTGGCGTCCGTTCACTTCGCGCGGCAACCCGGCGTTCGGCTGCGCGGAGATCTTCTTCGCAGTCACAGCGGTGATCTCCTCGATGGCGTCGAGCATGACGTCGGGGCCGACCGAACAGTTCAGGCCGATGACGTCGGCGCCGGCCGCGTCGAGCCTCTGGCCGATCGTGCGCGGCGTGTCGCCGTAAATCGTCCGGCCGTCGTTGCCGATGGTCATCTGGGCGACGATCGGCAGCGAACAGATGTCGCGGATGGCCAGGATGCCCTGTTCGATCTCGGCGATGTTCGACATCGTCTCCAGCACGAAAAGGTCGACGCCGGCATCGCGCAGCGCCGCGGCCTGCTCGCGGAAATAGTCGCGCGCTTCGTCGAGCGCGGTCGGACCGTAGGGCTCGATGCGGATTCCGAGGGGCCCGATGGCGCCGGCGACGTAGACGGAATGGCCGGCCGCCTCGCGGGCCAGCGCCGCACCGCGCTCGTTGATGGGGCGCAGGTCATCCTCGATGCCAAAGCTGCGCAGTTTCACGCGATTCGCGCCGTAGGTGTTCGTTTCGATGATCTCGGCGCCGGCGCGCACGTATTGCTTGTGAACCTCGAGCACGATCTCCGGATTGCGGAGGTTCAGTTCGTCGTAACACTTGTTGATGAAGACGCCCTTGGCGTAGAGCATCGTCCCCATCGCGCCATCGAAGAGGTAGACGTGCTCGTCGGCGATTGCCTGTATGAAGTCTTGCATGTGCGGCCCTCGCGGTCTCGAAGTCGCGCGGTCACGCGGCGGGTGGGACCGCGCAACCGCGAGACCCCGCAACCTCGTAACCGCAAACAAAAAGCCCCACGCCGGAATCGACGTGGGGCCAAATCGAAGAGCGAATTCGAGCTTGCCGGCTATTTAGCTTTTTTTATCCTGGTTGCAAGCGACCCCAAATCAATCCAGCGAGAGGGCGAATGTAGGCCTGGGAGGGGGTTTTGTCAATGTGGCACAGACACTCCTGTCTGCGCTGTCGGTTCTGGAGGAATGCGGTGTCGATAGCGGGTACCGCAGCACAGACAAGAGTGTCTGTGCCACATTGACCCTGCCGTTTCCCCTCAGTTCCCGAAGATCTTCTTCAACCTTCCCCACGCCCCTTCCACCTCCCGCCGGCTGCGGTCGACGTCGTTGGCCCACTTGCGGAACTGTTCGAACGTGATCGCGGGCGGCTCGTCGAAGTTGTCGCGGTCGAAGAAAACGCTGCGAATGATGCCGCCGAAGAAGCCTGCGGGACACTTGATCGTCGGAGCCGTTCCGGCGAGGAAGACCTCGTGGATGGGGCCGGGGCAGCCGTCCTGCCAGAGCATGCCGCTCTCGGGGTCGATGTCGCGGAACGTCACCCCCGCGGGAGGCTTTGGCTCGTCGCGCAGGTGGGGGATCGACCTCATGTAGGCGCCCCAGATCGGAATGGCTGACTCTCCGGACGAGAGCCGGAGGGGCGCGCCATGGTCGAAGCCGACCCAGACGCTGGTCACCATGTCGGCCGTGTAGCCGACGAACCAGGCGTCGCGGTAGTCACTCGTCGTGCCGGTCTTGCCGGCGACGTAGCCAAGGCCGTAGCGCTTGAGGCGCGAGGCTGTGCCGCGCTGCACCACTCCGCGCAGGAGCGTGTGAAGGATGTACGTCGCGTCGGCATCGGCCACGCGCTTCTGGTCGAGCTCGTGCTCGTAGAGCGGCTTCCCCTCGTGATTGCGCACTTCGCGCAGAAGGAAGGGCTCGACGCGAATGCCGAGGTTCGGAAATGGTGTGTAGGCGGCCGTCAACTCGCGCATCGAAACCTCCGTCACGCCGAGCGGCAAGGCCGGAATGCGCGCGAACTTCTCTTCGAATCCGAACTTTTCCGCGGTGTCGGCGACGTGCGAGACGCCGAGCTCTTCGGAGAGCCTCACGGTCGGAACGTTCAGCGAGTGTTCGAAGGCCTCGCGCACCGTCACGCGTCCGCGGTAACGATCGTCGTAGTTGTGCGGCTGCCAGGTCTCGTTTCCGTTGACGGCAATGCTGACGGGGGCGTCGAGCAGCAGCGAGGCCGTCGTGGCCTTCTTCGAGGCGATGGCGGCGAGATAGGCGAAGGTCTTGAATGCCGATCCGGGCTGGCGGCGCATCGCCGAGGTGCGATCGTAGGGCGAGACGCGGTAGTCGCTGCCGCCGACGAGCGCCCGGACGCCGCCGCTGCGCGGATCAACCGAGAGCATCGCCACCTGCAGCGGCTCGCTCCTCGCCTGGGTCCGGAGCCAGGAATGCGTGGCCTCGAGCTGTGCCGGCGCGTGGGTGGCGACGCGCTCGGCGTTGTGCTGCGCCTCCGGATCCATCTCGCAGACGATCGTAAGGCCCCCTTCGATCACGGGGCGGATCCCGATTTCCTTCACGATGTCCGCGCGAAGGGCACGGAGGTAGAAGGGATAGGGCGCCTGCGGGATGTCGCCGCCGCTGAAGGCCACGCCGCTGGCTTTTGCCTCCGAGAATTGTGCGTCGTCGATCCAGCCGCGATCGCGCATGACGGCGAGGATGGCATCGCGGCGTGTCCGGGC
>DATLWH010000591.1:0-6641 GCA_035576505.1 Thermoanaerobaculia bacterium
AAGAACGGACTGATCGTGGCCGAGGCTCTCGGGTCGCTCTCCTACCAGCCGCGACTCATCGTGCTCTCGGTGATCTCGCGCTACTTCGACGACCGCTTCCCCGCCGGCACGCTGATCCTGCAAAAGCCGTCCGGAATCGACAAACTGGGCGAAACGGTCCGCGGTATTCGCGAAGAGATGCTCTCCGCTCCCGCTCCGGCGCAATGAACGCGCCGCGAATCACACACGCCGCGCGGCGGCGGTAACGCTGGCGACGGTCGACGTCAGCGTCGCCGCGTCCATCGGTTTCTTGAGATAGGCGTCGAACCCTGCCGCCAGAACGCGGGCGCGGTCTTCCTGGCCGCGATACGCCGTCGCGGCGATGGTGAGCGTGTGACGTCCGCTCAGCGCATCGCGCCGGCGAATCTCTCCGATCAGCGCGTATCCGTCCATCTCGGGCATCCCGATATCGGAGACGACGATGTCGATCGGCTCCCGATCGAGGAAGTCGATCGCTTCCATGGCCGAGGAAGCGATGGTGGCCTCGGCTCCGGCATTGGCGAAGATCACCCGCGCCAGGTCGCGCGCCTCGGACTGATCGTCGACAAACAGCACGCGCACGCCCGCCAGTTCCGCGCTCGTCTTGCGGCCGGCGTCCTTTTTTTCCGCCGCGGCATCGCCCACGGTTGGAGCCAGCGGCAGCTCGACCACGAATCGCGCGCCGCGGTCGGGACCCTCGCTGAACGCCGTAACCGTCCCGCCATGCCCCTCGACCAGATAGTGAACGATGGCCAGACCGAGACCCAGCCCCCCGTGCGCCCGCGTGGTCGATGCATCTGCCTGACGGAACGGCTCGAAGACGTGTGCGAGAAACTCGCGCGCGATCCCCTGGCCCGTATCCGTCACGATCAGGCGGACCGTGCCCGGCGTGTTCTCGAGCTCCACCGTCACCCTCCCTCCCGGCCTCGTGAACTTGATCGCGTTCGTCAGGAGATTCCAGATCACCTGCCGCAGGCGGTTCCCATCGCCCAGGACCGTGCCGGCGTCCGTCGTCTCGGGCGCCACGAGCTCGATCCGTTTTGCCGCCGCCGCGACGCGAACGGCCGTCAACGAATCGGCCACGAGCTGACCGATCGAGACCGGCTCGACGTCGAGACGCAGCTTGCCGGTCGTCACGCGGGAAAGATCGAGAACATCGTCGATGAGCTGCGCCTGCGCCTGTGCGCTGCCGCGAATGGTCTCGATTCCCCGCACAAGCTCATCACGCGTGACATCAGGACGGCTGAGCATCCCCGACCAGCCCAGGATGATCGTCAGCGGCGTGCTCAGCTCGTGGGAGAGGATGGCCAGGAACTGGTCTTTGGCCAGACTGGCGTTCTGCGCATCCGCATAAAGACGGGAGTGCTCGATCGCCATCGCCGCACGGCGTGCCACATCCTCCACAACGCGCCGGTCTCGCTCGGCCAGCACGCGGCGCGACTGACTCATGGCCAGCGTGAGCGCGCCAAACGGCCGGTCGCCGGGGACGGCCACGAGGGGCACGATCAACGCCGAGCGAATCCCCAGCGAGCGGAGCGAATCGAGCCGTTCGCTCGACGCGTCCGGCTCGCCCACCTCGGCGATTTGCCCGAACAGTTTCGGCCTGCCCGTGAGGATGACCTCTCGCACGAGATCGGAGTCCGCCGCCCCGCGATTGCCGAACACGCTGCGCGCCAGCCTCAGCTTCCCGGCATCCTCATGGACGAGAGCGAGCCGCTCATACGTCTTGTCGCCCGTGCGCAGATCGACGAAACACCAGTCCGCCAGCAGCGGAACCGCCAGATGGGCCACGCGCGCGAGCGTGGCGTGGTAGTCGAGCGATGAGGCCAGGACCGCGCTCGCTTCGGCCATGAACGTGGCGATGCGCTCGGCGCGCTTGCGCTCCGTCACGTCGAGCATCGCCCCGATCATCCGGATCGGTGTTCCGTCTTCCGACCGGGCGATGTACCCGCGGTCGAGCACCTCGGCGAAGCTGCCGTCGGCGCGCTCGAACCGATACTCGTCGCTCCATGACGAGCCGCCCTTCTCGATGATGCCGTTGATCCCGGAGACGACTCGCTCCCGGTCGTCAGGATGCAGGTGACTGTCCCACCACTGCAGCCGGTTGTCGATCTGATCGGGTGCATAGCCGAACATCGTCTGCAGCGCGTCGTTCCAGACGATCGTTCCATGCTCGGCGTCCCAGTCCCAGATCACGTCGTTCGTCGCGCGTGCGACGAGCGCGAACCGCTCGTGAGCACGGCGCACTTCGTCAGCGGCCTCCTCGACATCCCTCTTCCTGGTGACGTCCTCCACCACCGCAATCGCGAAATCGCCGGAGGCTTCACGGAGAATCGTCACGGTGACGCGTCCCCACACCACGCCACCGTTCTTGTGGAAATAGCGTTTGTCGATCGTGTACCGCGTCCGGCTTCCGGAGAGCAGCTCCTGGAAGAGAGGGGCCTCGGCGGAGAGGTCGTCCGCGTGCCTGACCTCGCGCTCGCGGCGCCCCAGCAGCTCGTCCTTCCCGTATCCGAGCAACTCGCAGAACGCCAGGTTGGCGACCACGATGCGCCCCTCCGCGTCGAGGACGACGACGCCTGCGCCGGCACGCTCCAGCACGGTGGCCGGCAGACCTTCCGGGATCGAGTGGTCTCTCTGGTTTTCGGGAACGGTCACATCCCGATTATGCATCGTCCGCTTCCGTAGGGGCGTAACGAAGAGCTCACGTTTTGACTGTTGACCTCGAGTTGGCCACGGTCAGCTCGTCGGATACCTCCGCATGAATGGGATCGTTCCGCCGGCCAGCCGGTAGAGCATGAAGATTCCAGCCGCGATCAGGATGACCCCAAACGTGCGGGCCACGCGCGCCGGCCAAGGCGCGAGGCGTTCGATCGTGATCGCGGCGGTCATCACGATCATCACGGCGAGGTTCATGATGTCCGTGGCCAGAAGAATCATGGTGTAGCCGGCGCAGCAGAGTATGCAGTCGATGCCCATGCGCAAGCCTTGCCGCCATGCGCTGCGCGCATCGTCTGCCGGCGCGGAGGCACGACAACGATCGAGCTGCCGCGCTTTCCAAGGCGAGAGTTGTATGAAACCGGCCCCGACCAAGACCATGCCGGCATAGGGCGCGATGGGCCACTGCATCGTGGGCGGATAGAGCACCGCACCGCAGACGGTCCAGACGACGAAGTACCCGCAGGCCACGATGAGGGCCAGCCTGCGCGGACGGAATTCACGGAGCCGCGGCACCAGCGACGGCAACATCATCGGCACCATCATCGCCGCCCACATCGCGGTCATCTGCAACCACATCCAATTTCTCCCCAGCTAGGAGCCTGCGCGGCAGCACGTTTGGCGCGCCACTGCTGGCCGAGCCTTGGGCAACCAACGCTGCCGGCCGTGCCGGCTAATATTCGTCGTGCCGGCGGACCCAATACTGCGGCCGATCCCCTTCGTCGCGGCCTTTCGGAGTGAGGTCGATGTAGTGGTAGGCGGTATTCGTGATGTCGATGCCGCGCGCGTAGGTCGAGTAGGTGTGAAAGATGTTCCCGTCAACGTCCCGGTAAAAGACACTCGTCCCTTCGCGCTCGGCGCCGGCGTCCTGCATCGTGTAGTTGTAGAAGGCCCTCTTCTCAGCAACCTCCTTGTCGGTGAAGGAGACGTGATAGTCGAAGTTGAAATCGCTGTCCGCCGAGGAGAGCCACTTGAAGCTCCAACCCATCCGCTTCTCGTACGCGGCGAGCTTGGCGTACGGAGCGCGCGAGACGGCAACCATCGTGATGTCGCAATGGTTCAGATGGACGATGATGTCGTTGAAGTTGTCGGCCCAGAAGGAACAGTGCGGGCAGCCGGCGTCCCAGTTGGTGGCGAACATGAAGTGATAGACGATCAACTGGCTGCGGCCTTCGAAGAGGTCGGCCAGCGATTCTTTGCCCTTCGGTCCTTCGAGGAGATACTCCTTCTCGACCTTCTCCCACGGCAGCTCCCGCCGTTGCGCGCTCAACGCGTCACGCGACCGTGTGAACTCCTTTTCCTTCGCCAGGAACTCCGTCCGCGCCGCCAGCCATTCGTCGTGCGAGACCACTCGATGATTCATACAAATCCTCCTGCCTAAGGGTACCGGATCGACACATCGAACGAGGGTTCTAACCGTTAAACTATTGCCTGATGACGGTCGATAGCGGCATCGTGCGCGAGCAGCTCGAACGAATCCTGGCCAGCCGCCACTTCGCGCGGACGAGGCGGCTCGGCCGGCTGTTGCGGTTCGTCGTCGAGCAGACGCTCGCCGGACGCACGGCAGACCTGAAGGAGTACTCGATCGCCATCGCCGTCTTCGACAAACCGGACACCTTCGACCCCAGGCTCGACGCGATCGTCCGCGTTCAGGCCCGTGCGCTGCGCGTCAAGCTCGATGCCTACTATCGGACCGACGGCCGCGACGACGAAGTCGTGATCCGCTGTCACGCCGGCACGTATGTTCCGACGATCGGAGGCCGCCGCTCTGTTCCGGAGCATCACGTCCAGACCGCATTCTGGAGCTCACGGATCGACGCACTGCACGCCTTTCTCGCCGGAACGGCCGCACGATGACCGACGTCGTGGTTCGCCGCATCCTTCCCTTGCCGCGAGCCCAGGTCTTCGCCGCCTGGCTCGATCCCGTCAGCCAGGCGCAATGGATGCTCCCCGGCGAAGTCACCTCGGCCACCATCGAGTGTGACCCGAGGGTCGGCGGCAAGTTCCGCATCGTGATGGAACACGGCCGCCCCAATGGCGAACACTGGGGCGAGTACCTGACCATCGATCCCCCCTCGCTCCTCTCCTTCACCTGGATCTCCGTCAACACCAACTTCCTCCCGACGATCGTGACCATCGAGTTCCACGAGCACGACTCCGGTACCGAACTGATCCTCACCCATCGCGGATTACCGCCGGAGAAACTCGCCCCGCACGAGAAAGGGTGGAGTGACATCGTCCGGAAGTCGGGAGAGGTACTGGCGAAGACGCCGCGGGCATCATCGTAGAGCAGGCGTCCTGGCCCGGCGGTGGTTTCGGTCAACATACCGAGTCCTGCACGAGCAAACCCCGCCAGGGCCTGCAGTCCGGCGCTCAGGCGACTCTGCAACCGTGTCCCCCGCCTCGTCTGGTGTCTGCGTACTCAACACGCTTTGAGTCCCGACTCAAAGCCGGTGAGTCGGTACTCACGTCCGATGAGTCGGTACTCACGTGCGATGAGTCGGTACTCACATCCGATGAGTCCGTACTCACGCCCCAGTGAGTCGGTACTCGCATCGCGTGAATCGGTACTCACGTTCGGTGAGTCCGTACTCATCGAACTTGAGTCGGTACTCACATTTTGTGAGTCGGTACTCACGTCGTTTGAGTCGCCACTCACATCTCATGAGTAGGTACTCAAACCCGGTGAGTCGGTACTCATGTCCGATGAGTCGGTACTCATATTTTTTGAGTACGGACTCAAATTGAAAATCGACCGTGTGACCGTTGCAGGGTCGAAATCACCCGATTTTCGCGCTAGATCGGCGGGCGGGACGCCCGCGGTCCCAGGGAGGCGAGACGCGCAGCCGCGGTTGGGGCCGCCGCTTTCGGCGGCCCTTGCGGTGAAAGACGCGTTAGAACCTCACCCCCACGATCACCCTCCTCGTCGGCGAGGCGAAGCCGACGACCTCCTCGTACTTGGCGTTGGCGAGGTTCTCGATCTTCACGAACGGCGTGAGGCGCGAGAGGTGGTACTGCACGTTGAGGTCGACGGTCGTATAGGCGCGGTTGGTGGTGCGGGAGAAGGGGAGGACGGCCAGGTCGTCTTCGCGCTGGCCGATCCGGAGGATGGCGATGTTCGTGTCGATGGCGCCGCTGCGGTAGCCGGTGGAGAACGATCCGGAATTCTTCGGGCGGCGCAGCAGACGCAATCCCGTGGCCTCGTCGTCGTCGCGGTGGAGGTAGGTGTAGCTGATGGCGGTGTAGACGTTCGCGCTGAGATGCTGGGTGACGCCGGCTTCGATGCCGTCGCTGCGGACGCGGCCGATGTTCTGGGAGATGAACGTCACCGGGTCGAAGGTGATGAGGTTGCGGTAGCGGCTGTTGAAGTATGTCAGGGAGAAGAGGCCGTCGCGGCCCATGGCCGAGTCGAAGCCGAACTCGTAGCTGCGGTTGCTCTCCGCGCTGAGGTTCGGGTTGCCGAAGAAGGGGAAGTAGAGCTCACCGAGCGAGGGGGCACGGAACCCCTGGCCGTAGGCGGCGCGCCACTTCACGTTGCCGCTGACGATGGCGGCGGCGATGCGCGGCGAAGTCTGCGAGCCGAAGACGTCGAAGTGATCGCGGCGGACGCCGGCGCTCAGCTCGAATTTCGATCCGCCGCCGAGATCGTGCGAGATGCGGTCTTCGACGAAGAAGGATTGGTCCGTGCGGCGCTTGCCGAGGAAGTTCGGCCCGAAGTCCGTGACGTCGTTGACGAGGTCGCGGGCGTACTCGCCGCCGGCGACGATGGTGCCAACGGGCGTCGAGAAGCGCGTCGTCAAGCGGGCCCGGCGCGTCTTGGCGTCGGTCGACTCCGAGGTCGTGAATGGATCCTGGGGATCGTGAAAGTCGTCGACGCGGCGGTTGTCGGAGAGTGTCAGGTCGCT
>DATLWH010000592.1:0-9775 GCA_035576505.1 Thermoanaerobaculia bacterium
ACACAGATTTGAGACGGTCTTATCTGTGTCCACCTGCGTAATCTGCGGATCGGCCTTTAATCCGCCGCCGGGATGAACGACATCGCCCGCTCCGCCAGCGCCGTAATCGTCAGCGATGGATTCACACCAGGGTTGGCGGACATTGCCGCGCCGTCGATCACATAGAGACCGTCATAGCCGAAAACGCGATGACGATTGTCGATGACGCCTTCCTCCGCGGTCATCCCCATGCAGGCGCCGCCGAGGATGTGGGCGGTGGTCGGCGTGCCGAGGAGTGTCTCGCTGAGGAGGCTGCCGGCAAAGCCGTCGATCTTCTGCTCCACCCTTCGCGCCAGCTCCGTCGCCTCGGGGATGGCGGCGCTCGGCGCGGGCCCCTCGGCCAACGCAGTCGTGAGGCCGAACGTCCCCAGCCGCAGCCGGAGGTGGCCTTCGAGCGTGCGCATGTAGAGGAGGATCATCGTCCGCTTGGCCCAGTCGTCGACGAAATAGGCGCGCAGGAAATGGATGGGGTGCCGCAGCATGGCCCCGAGAACGCGGATCAGTCGCACCGGCGCGCTCTCCCCCGCCACGTGGGGCGACATCAGCAGCCGGAAGAATCCCGAGCCCTTCGCGTAGCGCACAGGTTCGAGGTGGGAGTGTTCGTCTGTGTGTAGGAGGCTGGTGATAGCAATACCCTCGCTCAGGTCGCGGTCGGCTCGCGTGGTCACGCCGATGAGCGACTCGGAATTCGTGCGGACGAAACCGCCTACGCGGTCGGACAGCCGCGGCAATCCGTCCGCGCTGTCTTTGAGCTTGAGCAGCAACGGCACCGTACCGAGCACGCCGCCGGCGAAGATGACGTTGCGCGCCGTGAGCGAGCGGCGGCGTTTGCCGAACCAGCCGGTACCAGAGGTGACGTCGATCCGGTAGCCGCCTTCGTCAAGCTCCCGCACCCAGGTCACCTCGGTGTCGGCCTCGATGCGCAGGCCGCGCTTCTCGGCCAGCCAGAGGTAGTTCTTGTCGAGCGTGTTCTTGGCGTTGTGCCGGCAACCGGTCATGCAGGCCCCGCACTGAATGCACCCCGTACGGTCAGGACCTTCGCCGCCGAGGTACGGGTCGGGGACTGTCTGTCCAGGCTCGCCGAAGTAGACCGCCACGCGCGCCGGCACGATCTGATCCGGCCGCCCGATGTCTCTGGCAATATCGCGCAGCACCTGATCCGAGTAGGTGTCGAGCGGATATTGCACCGCCCCCAACATCCGCAGCGCAGTGGCGTAGTGCGGCTCCAGTTCCTTCTTCCAGTCGGCCAGGTGGCCCCACGACGGCAAGGTGAAGAACTCGTCCTTCGGAGTCGGCAACGTGTTGGCGTAAACGAGCGAGCCGCCACCGACACCCACTCCCGAGAGCACCGTGACGTGGCGCAGGAAGGTCATCTTGAAGATGCCGCGAAAGCCGGCCGCCGGCATCCACAACCAGCGGCGCAGGTTCCAGTTCGAGCGCGGGAAGTCCTCGGCGGCGAAGCGCCGCCCTTTCTCCAGCATCACCACGCGGTAGCCCTTCTCCGCCAGCCGCAAGCCGGAGACGCTGCCGCCGAAGCCGGAGCCGATGATCGCGTAGTCCCAATCCATGGACACGCGGAAGGATAGCGTGTGGGAGGCTTATCCGAAGGTGACGCAGTCGGCTTATCCCCGCACGAACCCGCGCCCCTGCAACATGGCCACGATTCGACGGGCGTTCTCCTCGGCGCTCGCTTGCGTGGTGTCGAGAACGATCTCGGGCGCGGACGGGGGCTCGTACGGATCGTCGATGCCGGTGAAGCCTTTGATGATGCCGCGGCGGGCCTGGGCGTACATCCCTTTCGCGTCGCGCGACTCGCAGACCTCCAGAGGCGTGTCGACGAAGACTTCGATGAAATGGTCGGAGCCAACCAACTCGCGGACGCTGTTCCGGGCGGTGCGGTAGGGACTGACGGCCGCGCAGACGGCCACGCCGCCGTGCCGCACGACCTCGGCGGCGACGAAGCCGATGCGCAGGATGTTGGCGTCGCGGTCTTCTTTCGAAAAGCCGAGGCCTTTGGAGAGATGCGTGCGGACGACGTCACCGTCGAGCAGCGTCGATTGCCGGCCGTGCTCGAGCAGCAGCGTCACAAGGAGCTCCGCCGTCGTCGACTTGCCTGCGCCGGAGAGGCCGGTGAACCAGACGCAGACGCCCTGCCGATGCTGCGGCGGATGGCTCTCGCCGAGGATCGCGGCCACCTCGGGGCGCGTGAACCAGGCCGGCAGCGGCACGCCGGCGGCGAGATAGTCGTCGCGCACCTGCGTCCCCGAGATCGACCGGGTGACGGCGCCAGCGGGGATGCGCGACGCCTCCTCGTAACGGTCTTCGGCGGCCAGGTAGACGAGCTCGTGGAACGGCAGCATGCGCACGCCGATCTCGTCGCTGTGCCGCGCCACGAGCTCCTGCGCGTCGTACGGTCCAAAGAACGGCTTGCCGGCGGAATCGAGGCCTGGGCTGGCGTGATCACGGCCGACGATGAAATGGCTGGCGCCGTAGTTGCGGCGGATGATGGCGTGCCACAGCGCCTCGCGCGGCCCGGCCATGCGCATGGCTAGCGGCAGCAGCGAGAGGAGTACGCGATCGCGCGGGAAGTGATGCTCGGTGAGCGCTTTGTAGGTGCGGACGCGCGTGTAGTGATCGACGTCGCCCGGCTTGGTGAGACCGACGACGGGATGGAGCAGCAGCGCGCCGTCGACGGCATCGATGGCTCGTTTCGTCAGCTCCTCGTGCGCGCGATGCATCGGATTGCGCGTCTGGAAGGCGACGACATTCTCCCGTCCAAGCGGTTCGAGCGCCGCACGCACCTCGGCGGGCGTACGCCGCAACTCGCGAAAATCAGGAGGCGTGGGTAGGGCGAGAACGCGCAGGCGTCCCGAGAGGTTGAACCTCCCCCACCGCTCCATCTCCGCCACGAGCGGATGTTTGCGGTCGGCCGTGCCTGCGATGCGCAGCGCGGCCTCGTTGCGATCCCATTCGTAGATCTCCTCGACGGTGAGGATGGCCAGGATCTCGTTCCTGGCGCTGCGGAGAAGGACATCACGATCGAGCGCGATATCCGAGGTCTCTTCGACCGGAAGGGTGATCGGCATCGGCCAGAGCGTCCCGTCGCCGAGGCGCATCTCGGCCAGAACGCGCGCGTAATCGTCACGCCCGAGGAAGCGATCGAGCGGCGAAAAGGCCCCGGTGGCGAGGAGCTCGAGATCGCACTGCGTCCGCGCGGAGATCTGAATGGACGGCAGCGTCGCCGCGTAGGCAAGCTCGTCACGATCGACAAGGAGGTTCGTGAGCGCGCCGCCGTAAGGGGTGGTCAGGGCCATGGGGAGGGAGGATATCGTGAGGAAGGGTCTCGAACGATTGACTCGGAGGCATGTACGGCGGCATCTTACTGAGCTGATGAAGAAGACCGTTTCCCCCGAGGCTCAGATGGTCGCACCTGCGACGCTCCGGAACGAGGACAGCGTCGAGAGTGATAAGGGATTTGACGCCAAACGCCTCGACTGTGGCGAGTACCGACCCGCGCCGCGCGCAGCCGTTCCGAATGAGGGCGCGGTTGATTGGCTTCTCGCGTGCCCGGAGAAAGGATTTTTCGTCCCCATTGGATCCGAGCCGACCGACGCATGGTGAGGAAACTGCTCGATACAATTTGCCCCTCATGACCATCTTGACCAATAATGATCATGAGCAGATGGTCAGGGTACCCGAAGAAACGATCAACGTCGCCGAAGCCAAGAAGCAGCTTTCGACCCTTCTGGGCCGTGTCGCTTTCGGCAAGGAGACAATTCTGATCATGAGGCGAGGCCGCCCCATGGCAAGACTCATTCCCCCCGATGATGAACCTGTCGAGCCGGGTCTCGGGGCCGTACGGGGCTGGCTGTCCGGAGATGATCCTTTTCTGGCGGCTGTGGATGAGATCGTCACCGCGCGGGTCAGACACCGTCCGCGCGTAGTGTCACCCAGAAAACGCGTGATTCGTAAACGGTGAGGTACCTGCTCGATACCAACGTCCTTTCCGAGGTGATCCGGAAGGATCCTAACCATGGGCTTCTGCAGCGGTTGGGTGAAGTTGCGCCGCGAGACGCAGTGACGTCGGTGGTATGCGTCGCGGAGCTCCGCCATGGAGCGGCCCGCGTCGCCCATGGCTCACGTCTATGGGAACGAATTGCCCGCGAGATTCTGAGCCGAGTCGACATTCTTCCGCTAGGTGAGGCAGAAGCCGTACGTGCCGGTGACCTGCTCGCAACACTGGAAGCACAGGGCGAGCCGATCGGGATGGAAGACGTCTGGATCGGTGCAACCGCCCTGGAGCACCGACTCATCGTGGTGACGCGGAACCTGAAACACTTTCGAAAGATCCCCGGCCTTGTATCCGAGTCGTGGTGGATTTGACGGCCTTCCGGGAAGCTGTAATAAGGCGTAACACTCCCCCCTCACACCATCCTCGCGCCGGGAATGAGCCCGAGCGGCCGGCGCTGGAGGCGCTCGATTGCGTCGGTGCGGCCGGTTTCTGCCAGCAGGGTCAGCTCGAATGCGCGCGCCAACCGGTCGACCCACCCCCGCGCGGCCCGCTCCTCGAGCCCCTCGAACGCGGCTTCGATCGCCTTGGCCTCGGCGGGGAAGTGCCGCTCGATCCGGGCCAGCAGAAGCTCGTGGCCGCGCTCCTTGCGCGCGACGCGCAACGCATCGAGCACGAGGATGTTCGTCGTCCCTTCCCAGATCGGGAGCACCTGGGCATCGCGCAGCAGGCGTGGCAGCGGCGACTCCTCGATGTAGCCGTTTCCGCCGATCAGTTCCATGGCCTCGGAAACGCACGGGACGGCCAGCTTCCCGGTCACGGCCTTGACGATCGGGACGAGCGTGCGCTGCGCGCGCGCCGCTTCGGCGTCGCCGCCGTCGGCGCGGTCGAGCATCTCCACGCACTCGAACGTCAGGAGCTGCGCCGCCAGATGCTCGTCCTCGAGGTCGCGCAGCGTCTCGGCGGCCAGCGGGTGCTCGATGACGGGCCGCCCGAATGCCTGCCGCAGCCCGGCATAGTGACGCGCCTCGTGCAGCGCCCGCCCGATCACCGCGATGGCTGCCACGGAGTTGTAGAGACGCGAGAGGTTCATCATCTCGAGCATCGGGCCGAATCCGCCGACCTCTTCGACCTCGGCCTCGCTCAGCCGCACCTCCCCCGTCGGCATCGAGCGGACGCCAAGCTTGTCCTTCAGCCTCTCGATCTCCACTCCGGAGCTCTCTCGCGGCAGCAGCAGGAACGTTCGCAAGCCTTTCGTTCCGCCCGGCGCTCCCTCGGGACGTGCCGTGACGAGCACTGCCTGCGCGTCGACGTTCGAGCAGAACCACTTCCGGCCGGTGAGTCGCCACCTGCCGTCAGGCCCGCGCCGTGCGATCGTCTCGTTCGCTCCGACATCTGAGCCGCCGGCGCGCTCGGTCACGAACATCGCGCCGGTCCATCGGTCGTCCGCGTTCCGAGCCCCCATCCGCGGAACCACGCGCGACCCCTGTGCGGCCGTGCCGTGACGGCTGATGATGCGCGCGACACCGTCCGTCATGCAGAGCGGGCAATACAAACCGCACTCGGCCATGGCGAAGAGATAGCCGATGGCGAAGGTCACGAAGTGGATCGACGGGTCGTGATCGGCGAGCATTGCCGCCTCGTACTTCACCGCCACCATGCCGGAGCCGTAGGCGATGCGCTCCATTTCGCGGTACGAGGGATGGTAGTCGACGCGGTTGACCGGCTCGCCGGCCGGTGTCCGCGTGATCAGCCGCGGCGACTCGCGATCCGCAACCGCCGCCAGCGGCGTCACCACCCGCGCGGCAAGCTCTCCCATCTCCCGCAATTGCGGCTCGGCCCAGGCAAACTCGGCGGGGGAGAGTTTCCGCTCGAGAAGCTCGCGAAGCGTCGGAGAAGCGTCCCAGAAGGAGGTACCAGGGGGATCGGGAATCGGGGCGTTCATGAGGGGGAACTATAGGCCGGGACGCAGCTGGCGGTTCGCGATCGCTCCGATGAGGAATGGCACCTGCGTTACCATCTTGCACCGCGGGCGACTGAACGCATCATGGAAACCCTGATGTGGCTGTTAACCATCGCCGTGTTTCCCGTGCTGGGCGCGCTCGCCTTTCTGGGTAGGCGGTGGGCCTACGTCACCTTCGTCGTGCTGGGCATTCTCTTCTTCCCGGCGCGTGCCGGCTTTCACTTTCATCCGCAACCCTGCGAGTGCGCGCTCACGGTTCCCCTGGCGCTGTTCTCACTCACGAACTACGGGCACGTCGTGCTGTTCACCATCTTCTTCCTGCTCACGAGCGTCCAGGCGCGCGGCTATCCCGCTCGTGCTCAATTTCTGATCGCGGCGGGCGCGGTGATGGCGATGGGCGTGTATGTCGAGCTGGCCGAGGGACTGACGGGAAAGGGGCACTGCCGGCTGCGCGACCTCGTTCCGGATGCGGCGGGCGCACTCGTCGGTTCCGTCGTGTTACTTTTCCTGCGTAAAGTTCGGAAGGAGGACTGAGATGGCTGCGAAGAAGACAAGCAAGGCGAAGAAAGCTGCCAAAGCGCCCGCGAAGGCAGCGACGAAACTAGCGCCCGCAAAGAGCGTGAAGACGAAGAGCGGCAAGGACGATACGCTTCGCCTGACCTCTCTCGGACCGAGTCTCACGGTCAATGACGTCCACAAGAGTCTGGCCTGGTATCGCGACATCCTCGGCTTCACGCCGGGCGAGCGATGGGAGCACGAAGGCAAACTGCTGGGCGTCGAGATGAACGCCGGAGGCGTGTTCCTGATGATCGGGCAGGACGACTGGAAGAAAGGGCGGGACCGGCTCAAGGGCGTCGGCGTCCGTTTCTACTGCAACACCGATCAGGACATCGACCGGCTGGCGGCGAAGATCAAAGCAAACGGCGGAACGCTGGCGCAGGAGCCGGCGGACCAACCGTGGGGCACGCGCGAGCTGTCGATCGATGACCCCGACGGATACAAGATCACGATCGCGAAAGAGGCAAAGAAGCGGTAGGGGGGGTCTCGCGCGGAGGAGAAGTGGATTCGTAGATTAGTGATCAGTGGATTGACGCGGGGAAGAAGTGGATCAGTAGATTAGCAATCAGTGGGTTGACGCGGAGAAGAAGTGGATCAGTAGATTAGTGATCAGTGGATTAGAAGCCCAATCCGATTCGACGAATCCACTGATCGACGAATCCACTGATCGACTAATCCACTGATCCACTAATCCACTAATCCACTGATCGACTAATCCACTAACCCCGCTACTTCATCATCTCCCTCTCCGTCGACTCCTTCCGTTGCTGGTCGGCGGCGAGGTTGAAGGTCAGGATGATCTTGCCGAGGCGGACGAGATCACCGTCGGCGAGCAGGTGTTTCCCCGAAAGCTTCTCACTGTTGACGAAGGTGCCGTTGCGGCTGCCGACATCCTCGATCATGAAACCCTCCGCGGAGCGGACGACGCGGGCGTGCTGGGCGGAGACGCTGCCATCGCGCAGGGCAATCGTATTCGCCGGCGTGCGGCCGATCGTCGACGTTTCCTCGATCAGCGGATGCATCGTGCCGTCATCGGCTGTCAGCGTACCCACCAGTTCGGGGGCGGCGCTTGACGGCGGCGGAGGCGCAGGTCTTTTCGACTCCTCTACGGGCGGAGGTGGTGGCTCCGGAGCCGGTGGCGGCGGTTCGGGAGCTGGCGGTGGTGGCGTCTGTACCGGTGGCGGCGTAGGAGATGGTGCTGGTGGTGCCGGAGGCGAAGGTGGAGGTGGAGGCGCCGCCATCTTCGGCGCGGCTTCGCGCGCGGTGGCATCGAGATCGGCGACCGGCTCGATCAGCCCCGTCATCTGCAGACGTTTGATCATCGGATAAAGATCGGACGCGCTCCGTCCGCTGTCGGCGCGCAGTTGTACGAGCGACTTTCCGCCGCCGATCTGGAAGAGGAGCTGGAACTCCTCGGCGGTGATGTTGATCTCGCCGGGCGGCCGGTTGACGACGCGGAACCGCAGCTTCTCGTCAGGAAAGAGCTGGCTCATGCGCAACGCTTCGGCGTTGCGTTCCTCGGCGTCCGCGAGGATCGCCGCGATCTCATGGTCGAGCGGCGTCGCTCCCTCGGGGAGCGCGACATCGTCGAGGAAGGTGAACGTACCGTCGCTCCAGCCGATGAGTTTCGCCACGACGCCGGCGGCATCGTCGTCCCCCTCGGCCCAGATCACATGGCCGTCGTGAAGCGCCAGACGCAGGCGCTCACCACCCGATTCCGCATCGAACGTACCGCTTCGCGAGCTGCCAAGAAATGGGAGCAGCTCCTTCGCGGCGAAATGTTGAAGGCTTCCCTGAAGAACAACACGCATGCCGTGAGTTTAGCAGCCGCGCTTACTTCCGCGCGCGCAGCCGTATGTCGGCGTCGAGGCGGTGCCTCCCCTCGGGCCACGCCTTCACAAAGGCCCGCCACATCGTGACGGTGTCGCTGCTGAGGGCCAGCTCGAAGTCGATCGCTTCCTGCCGGCAGCGCTTCGCCTCCTCGGCATGCGGGGAGCCTGGATAGGTATCGATGAACTGCTGCCATGCCGCCGAGGTGCCCACCTCCCACGTTTGTTGAAAGACGGTCTCCTCATCATGGCCGTGACCGACGCGTGCCAGCGCCTCCCGCGCGGCATTGCCTACGGGCGTTCCCGGCGGATGCGCTTCCGCGAGGCGCTGCAGCGCGTTGCGGTCGCCAGACGCTTCCTTCTCCTTGACCGTCTCGATCAGCGACAGCTCGAAGAGCCTGGCCTTTGCCTCGGTCGTGTCGGCGCCGTCGGGGTGCTTGTCGAGGAACTTCTGATAGGCCTCGATCGTGTCGCTCGCGCGCGTCTTCTTCCAATCCTCGCTCGAAAGGTCGATCCGCGGGAGGGTCTGCTCCGGCCCGCGGCGGATGAGATTCACGGCGTCCCGCGTGAGCGTTCCGCTCGGTGCGCTGAGGAACGGCTGCAGGGCCGCGGCCATCTCGCGCGCATCGGCGAAGCGGTTGCGGCGGTCTTTCTCCAGCACCTTCAGGATCACGGCCTCCAGGGCGTCGGGCCATTCGCCGTCGACCCTGGCCTCGCGGAAGCGGCGCGGCGCCTGAGTGAGGTGCTTCATGATGTAACCCTGCGGTGTTTCACTCACGAAGGGAGGAACACCTAGGAGCATCTCGTACAGCACGACGCCGAGGCCGTAGAGATCGGAGCGGCCGTCGAGCTGCTCGCCGTCTTCAATACTGCCGAGCTGCTCGGGCGACATGTACTTCGGATTGCCGATCAGAATCCCCGCCTGTGTGGCCATCTCGCCGGACGGCGTATTGGTGTCCTTGGCGATGCCGAGGTCGATGATCTTGACGACGAGGTAGTCGTCGGCGTCGTACGAGAGCATGACGTTGTCGGCGGAGATGTCGCGGTGCAGCAGCCCGCGGCGGTGGATGTGATCGAGCCCCGCCAGCACCTGCACGGCAACGTCGGCCGCCAGCGCCAGCGGAAAGCGCCCATGCGCCGTGCTCCACTGCCGCACGGTCGTGCCGTCGATGAATTCGGTGACCATGTAGCTGCCGCCGTGACCGATGAAGAAATCGTGGACGACGGCGATGTTGGGATGGTGAATCTGCGTGGCCATCCGCGCCTCGCGCAGGAAGCGCAAGCGATAGCCTTCGTCCTCGAGCATCCCTTCCTTCATCACCTTGATGCAGCGGAAGGCATCGAGATGAAGGTGCCTGGCCTTGAAGACATCGCCCA
>DATLWH010000593.1:0-8951 GCA_035576505.1 Thermoanaerobaculia bacterium
ACGGTGCTCGATTTTATCGGTAACGCCAATCGTAACTTCCGCTTTGACCTCCGTTACCGAGCGCTTACCGGCGCTTCGCGCGCCGAGGTTGTGCCGCAGGTCGAGGAGGGTTTTCCGCTCCTGCCAGCCGGCTGCTCGATCCAGCTCGATCGTGTGGCGCGACAGATCGTCCTCGACAACCTGAAGCAGGCCATCGGCTCGCGCCTGGCCACACTGGTGCGCGAGCTTCAGTCGATCGGCCGGCCGGTGTCACTCCTCGAATTCCTTTCCGAAGCGGCCATCGATCTCGAAGATGTCTACCGCGTGCGCGGTTGGTCGTGGACACGTTTGCAACGCGACGCTGGCTTCCTCGGCGCGGCACCGACGACGCCGATGATGATTGCCGACGCGCCGGACAGTGATTCCATCGACGAGCAGCGTCTTCTCAACGGCGTCTCCCGTCTTCTCCACATCGACGACCCGGAACGCCTGGCATTCTTGCGCCGACTGCTGACCAGTGAATTCGCTCGCGACCAACTCTTTGTGCGTGAGCGAAGGATGCTTGAAGGCTTCCTACTGACCCTCACGCCTGATGCGCGCGATATCGATGTAGTCCTCTTCGCGCTAAACCAATCCGAGGACGTCCGCGCCGAACTGCTGCAACTGCTCGATGTCCTCGAAGACCGCGCCGAGCATCAGACCTTTCCGCTCGCTGAGGCCGTGGGCGAGTCCCGGTTTGCCAATATTCCGCTGTCGTTGCACGCGCGCTACACGCGTGACGAAGTGTTGACCGCCCTCGGTCGGTCGAGCCTCGCAAAGCCATTCTCGCATCGTGAGGGTCCACTCCCGGATCCAGCAACGAAAACCGACTACTTCTTCATCACCCTGGAGAAGAGCGAGAAGTACTACTCTCCAACCACGCGCTACCGCGACTACGCCATTGCTCCTGACCTTTTTCACTGGGAGTCGCAGTCGCAGACGCGCGAGGGTTCGCCGACCGGCCAGCGCTACATTCACCATGTTGAACGCGGCAACCACGTCATGCTCCTCATCCGTAACTCAAACAAGGACGCATGGGGACGCACGCCAGCGTTCACATTCCTGGGTCCCGCGACATACGTCAGTCACACAGGCGAGCGCCCTATGGCAATCCGTTGGCGGTTGCACCGGCCGATGCCGCTGGATGTGTTTAAGGTAGCGCGGGTGGCGGCGGGGTAGCCCGCGCCGCATTGGTCGGTTAGCGCTCGCCCTGGGTTGCTGGGCCAGCAACTCAGGAACCCAGCAACCCAGCAACGAGCTTCAGAACACCTACTTCTTCAGCGAGCGAATGTACGTCACGACGGCGTTGATCTCGTCCGCGGCGAGCTTGTCCTTGTAGGCGGGCATCTTTCCCTTGCCGTCCGCGGTCCAGGCCACCAGCTCTTTGTCGGTCTGCTTCTGCACATCGGCGGAAGCGAGATCGCGCAGCTTCAGCGCTTTGCCCATGGCGGTCAGTCCGCTGCCGTCGGGGCCGTGACAGCTTGCGCATTTGGTCTTGTAGACGGCCGCGCCGTCAGCGGCGTAGAGACCCGTTGCAACCAGGGTGAGGATAGCGATGAGGATCACTGCTTTCTTCATGATGAGACTCCTTTTCTATGCCGCCGCCGTTGTGGCGGCCGGCTTCGTTGACTCACTGTTTTGTCTCTTCGTCGACCCGCTCGGCCTCGTCGAACGCCTTCGGGTGCTCTTCCTTGAACTGATGCTCGGACATCTTGCCGTCGTACCAGGTCCAGCTCATCGGGTAGACGTCGGGGTCGAAAATCACGTGGTAGAAGTGCCAGACGATGATGGCCAGCGTGGCCAGAATGGCTTCATAGAAGTGGATGGTCGTGGCGATGTCGACCCACCAGCGTGGGATCCATTGCGCCACGCCGACGGCGTACCAGATCACGATGCCGGTGACGGCCATGACCATCGTGCCCCACAGCCCTGCCCAGTACTCGGCTTTCTCGGCGTAGGTGAAGCGCCCTGATTGCGGCTTGCGGTTGCGCAACACATCGATGAGGTCGCGGGCGTCGGAGAAGCGGAACCAGAAGTCGCGCAGTCCTTTTCGTCCTTCGCGGGTCAGGATCATGTAGCCGAGGTGATAGAGGCCCAGGACGATCATCACCACGGCGGCGATGCGGTGCACGAGACGGCGCAGCTCTTCACTCGTGCCGAAGCAGCGGGCCAGGAGCGAATCCGGCCAGGCCAGCGCAAAGCCGCTGATCACGAGCACGGTGAAGCTGGCCACCAGCACGATGTGTTGGACCCGCTGATTGAGATTCATGCGCACGATCTTGCGGTCGGAGGCGATGCGTGCCGCGCGGGCCTTGCGGACCCAGATGATGATGTTGTGCAGGGCCATGCCGCCGATCGTCAGGACGATCAGCACGATGTAGATCAGCCGGATCCAGGTGACGGCGCGCGAAGGATTGTCGCTGACGTCGCCGGCGACGATGTGCACTTTGCCGCGCGCGAAGTTCGCCGCGGCGCCGGGGTGGCACTTGCCGCAGGTTGTGGGCAGGTTCCTGATGTTGACGGCGGAGCGGGGATCGGCCGAGCGGCGGATGTCGTGAGCACCGTGGCAACTGGCGCAGTCGGCGGCGACGGTGGATCCCATCTTCCGCGCCAGGCCATGGTAGCTGGCCTCGTAGGATTGAACGCGCGACGCCGGCACGCCGAACTCCTGCGTCAACCGGACGCCGTCGTGGCAGCGGATGCAACTGGCCCGCGGTCCGCGCACCTGATCGCTCGTCTTGGCGATGGTGTGGACGCCGTGGCAGTCGGTGCAGACCGGGGCGTTCCAATTCCCCCGCGCCAGCGACTTGCCGTGCACGCTGTCTACGTATTGCGTGGCGATCGCGGCGTGGCACCGGCCGCATGTGCGCGCGACGTTGAATTTGAAGATGCCCGAGAGCGGATCATTCGCCGGCCGCACGGCATGGTGGTCGTGGCAGTCGGTACAGACGGCAGCCTTGCTCTTGCCATCGTGAGCGACGGCGCGGCCGTGGATGCTCTCCTGGTACGACGTCGCCGAATTCGTGCTCAGGCCCGCCTTCTCCATCACGAACTTCTGCGCGTGGCAGCGCGCGCAGGTCGTGGGGATGGCGCTGTGAGCCGTCATCGATTTGGGATCGGACGAGGGGAGGATCGTGTGTGGAGAGCCGTGGCAATCCGCGCAGCGCGCGCCTTGCGCCTTTCCCGACTTCACTGCTTTCGCATGGAGTGACTCGTTCCAGGCGGCGACGGAGTCCGGATGGCAGGAGGCGCAGTCAACGGGCTTCGCTGCCGGCTCGTGAGGACCAGGACCGGTAATGCCGGCGTGGCAGTCCGTACAGCCGAGCGGCCCGTGGACAGAAGCGGCGAATTGTTTTGCATCGACTTTATCGTGACAGGCCAGGCAATCCTGGCTCGAGAGTTGCGCGCTCGCCGTCACAGCGGCAAACGTGAGAGCGGCGGCAATGATGAACGTTCGCATGGAAACTTCCTCGCTGCACACGGTAGGGTCTGGCGGTACAGCGAGCGATGCGGGGGGTCACCCTTGATCGGTGATCCAGCTCACGCATCGAAGGTTGCGAGGGGCGGGGGTGTGACCGCATCATTGGTCGGTAAAAAGGCGCCAAGACGTAGGTCGGACTCTCCAGTCCGACCGCTCGTGAAAAACGTGGAGGGAGCGTTCGTTCGCGCGAGCACCGGTCGGACTGAGAGTCCGACCTACGTTGGATTCAGATCAATGTCTCGCCGCCCGACGCCGACCCACGGTCACCGAGGCGCCCGGAACGACCAACAGCGTAATGCTCTGCCGCGGAAGCGTGATGGAGATCGACGATCCGGTTAGCGTCAGGTCCGACAGTCGATGGATGGTATTGGATGCGTCGAGCTGCCAGCGCTGCACGTTCCCACCCGCGGGGACGAAGTTGGAGAGCGTCACCGCCGCCGGTGTGTCGCCGAGCAGCGTCTTGGTCACGATCATGACTGTCAATGCGTTGTCGGATGAGCGAACGGCGGCGAACGGCGCCACCTCGTCCACATCTGTCCCCGCGGCGCTGACGCTGACGTCGCCGAAGGTCGAGTGGTTGCCGTCGTAGTTCCGGTACATCCTGATGGCCTTGTACGTGGGAGTGTCGGCATCGGGCGTCGTCCAGCGCGTGGCCATGTCCAGCCCTTCGCGCCCGAAGATCCCGAGGATGTCGGCCTGCGCGGTAGCGCCATTGATGGATCCCTCGGCGCCCCAGTTGTATTCGGTGATGGCGATCTTCGTGCCGGGGTAGTACGCGTCCACCCATTGATGGAGCCGTGGAATGAGCTGCACCTTGTCGTCGATCCACGTCTGGTCGAGGTACGCGGGATCCCAGAGTGAGCGGGTGGACTGATTGCGCCGCAGTTGCATGGCCGAGGAGATGTCGTCGCCGAACTCGCCACCCTGCGGGTAGTAATGAACGCTGAGCACGTCGAGCAGGCGGCGGCCGTTGCGCTGATCGTTCATGCGGATCTGGTCGAGCAGCCACGGAATGTAATCCTGATTACCGTGCGCCGTACGGTCAGGAAAAGGTCCGCTCCATCCGTGCGACGCTCCCCATTGCTGGTCATAGCCGCTGTAGAAGTAGCCGCTCCAGCCCCACTCCTCCGGGCCGACGACGAGGGCGGCCGGATCGACAGACTTCACGCGGCCGGCATAGTCGATCATCTTCGTCAGGATCTCGTCCATGTTCGCGCCGGCCGGGTGAACGTCGCGGTGCGTGGTGTGCCAGATGCTCGGCTCGTTGTCGAGCAGGTAGTAGCGCAGCGGGCCGTTCGCGGCGGAGCCCCACCGCGCCAGCACGTGCTGCAACCATCCGAGCTGATACGCCGAATCGGCGGGTTGGTTGGCATCGTGGGGATCGTTGCCGGTGACCGTGGTGCCGTCGCCGCGAACGCCGTTGCCCGCATCCGGCATCCAGTAGTCAGTGCTCTGCTGCGCGCCGTACTTTGCAACGGAGAAGCTGGCCAGTGGGGAACGCCCGCTGCCGAGCCTGGCCACCCAGCCGATCATCGGTACGGTGACCATGGCGTAGGCGCCGGCGGCGTTGCTGGTGCCGATGAACGTGTCGGCGAACTCGCCCGGTGTCGCGCTCGTCTCACCGATGCTCTCGTAGTACCAGTCGGCGGCGCGATTGCTGGAGTTGCTCATCCAGTCGTAGCGCGTGGTGCCATTCCCGCCCTGGCGGTTGAGAGGAGCATTGAGATCGGAGAGCTGCGCCGCGCTGGCGAAGGCGACGCCGTAGATCAAGGGACTGATCGGATGCCTGTTCTTCGAGGCATCGACGACGATCGTGACAGGGGCGTTCTGCCCCTGCGCCGCCGTTGCGGCAGCAAGAAGAAGGAGGATCGTCAGTCTCGGAATTCGCGTCACAGTTCTGCCCAAAATCAAAACACCTCGGGCCGCGTACGCCGTCTCAGGAGTCGCGGGCACCGAGGTGTCTGTGTTTGGTGAAGTATAGACCGGCGCGCGGGGTGCGGGAGGTGACGGCTCTCACAAAACGGCGCCGTTCAGATACAACCGAGGGGGGAGACAGCATACGAATCTGGCTTATCATATGCAGCCAGGTGCAGACGGATGAGAACAACACTCAACCTTGACGACGAGGCGATGGAAGCAGCAATGAAGTTCTCGGAAGGCCGGACAAAGACAGAGGTAGTGAACGAAGCGCTGCGCAGATTCGCCCGAGCGCGAAGCCGCCGGCAGCTTCTCGATCTCCGCGGCAAAGTCGAGTGGACAGGAGACCTCGACGCTCTCAGAAAACCCCGATGAGAATTCTGGTCGACACCTCTGTATGGGTCGACTTCTTCAACGGACATCCCAGTCCGCAGGCCGAAACGCTCACGCGTCTCATCCGCGAAGATGCTGATTTGGTCACCTGCGGTCTCATCGTCTCCGAGGTTTTGCAGGGCTTGCGCCAGGCCAAGAGTCTTTTGAATATCGAGCGCCACTTCCGTCAGATGGATTGGTTATCGCCGAAGGAGCCGGACACTTATCTCGAGGCGGCCGATCTGTTCCGCAGGCTGCGTGCGCGTGGACTCACGATTCGGTCGACGATCGACTGCGTGATCGCCAGCCTGGCTGCGCATCACGATGCACTGATTCTTTCGATAGACCGCGATTTGACTCTCATCGTTGAATCGAACCTTCTGGTTCTTCGAGCGATGCCGATCGTGTAGCCGCTTGGTGCGCCCAGTAGGATTCGAACCTACGACCTTCAGCTCCGGAGGCTGACGCTCTATCCAGCTGAGCTATGGGCGCGCACGGAAGAGAGGGGATTGTACTACGCCGCGTCGGTGAGGTTGATGTGCAGGTGCCGTTTCAGGGCTACTCGCAGGGGTCTCGTGGAGTCGCGGAGCCAGTCGTAGGTTCGGCGCAGGCGTTCGCCGCTGACGAGCTCGCGCACCTTGGGGTGATCGTAGAGGAAGACGTCGGCGCGGCGCTTGATCTGCTTGGGGGTTCCCAGCCAGCGCACTTCCTTTCGGCGCACGATCTCGAGCTTTGCATCGAGCTCGGCGTAGAACTCGTCGTCGACGCGGAAGTACATGTTCTTCAACCAGCAGAGGCCGGGCTTGACGCAGACCTCTTTGAGGATCTGGAAGTGCTTGGGGTCGTAGTCGATCTTGCCGCCGCGCAGCAGCACCTCGCGCATCTCGTCGCGCATCTTCTGGAAGGCGGCGCCGCGCCAGTGCTCGGACATCGAGGCCTCGTGGACATTCCCCAGGGGCGGAACATCGGGGTTCAGCAGAAGACAGCAGGGGCGGATGTCGCCGTTGCCGGTGATGGCGGCGGTGTACCAGGCAAAGAAGCATCCGTCGTTGCGATCGCGGAAGGACGGCGCGGTGGGGTACATGTTGGTCGGCTCGGTGCCGACGCGGGCGCGGACGCGCTTCATCATGTCGTTCCATCCGTAGACGGCGAAGTCGATCTGCAAGAGGCCGAGGTCGGCATCCTTGCGCAGCACTTCCTCGACGAGCGGCTCGGCGAGCTCGGCATCCTCGGGGCGGAGGAGCAACTCGCGGTCGATGCGCTCGCGGGGAATCTCGAGCACGGCGTTCATGGCCACGCGGTCGACGCCCAGGGAGCGGCCGAGGTCGTACATCTCGACGATGCGGGTGATGTTGGAGCGGTCGAGGAGAAACTGCGTCACGATCGAAGGATGGATCGAATTGCCGCGCACCTCGACGAGAGTTTTGATGGCCGTGATGACCTTGTCGAACAGCGCCGGTTTGACCTGCATCATGCGGGCGTAGTCGGCGGCGTCGACGGCGTTGAGGGAGAAGATCACCTCGCGCGCCTTGTTGTTCACGAGCAAGCCGGCGATGTCGCGGTTCAGCGCTACGCCGTTCGTGGTCAGGTTGTCGACGACGATGCCGCGCGCGGCCAGGTGAGCCATGACGTCGTTGATCTCGCGGTGAAACAGCGGATCGCCGCCGCCAGAGAGACGGACGGAACGGAGTCCGGCCGCGGCCATCTCATCGATGAGCTCCGTCGTCTTCTTCAGAGGGATCTGTTCTTTGGTGCGGAGGTCCTGCTGATTGCAGAAGTAGCAGGCCACGTTGCAGCGGTCGGTAAGGTCGAGCTCGGCGTGAACAGGGCCTCTCGTCGGCGTGTTGGCGACGATGGCATCGATGATCTCGCGCTTGCGCTCGCGCGATACTTCTGCCCACCCGTGTGTTCCTCTCATGGTTTCGTCTGCCCTAACGGCAGTGTCTTTCGGAGCATTCCGGATGACGGGGGTCGGGTGTCGGGTGTCGGGGGTCGGAGAAGTTTCGTTGCGTGGAACGGGGCTGCGCTGCATATAGGCCGAACTCTCACGTCGGCCCGTTGTCGGTCGTCAGTTGACACGGGAGCGGGCGTGGCTTGCTCCGATTCCCGACTCCCGACCCCGGACCCCCGGTCGGACTGAGAGTCCGACCTACGTCGAACCGAGAGTCCGACCAACGTTGTCGATGCGAGTCGGTATAATCGCGCCGCTTTGTACGGTCCTCTGAAGATCTTCACCGGCCGGTCCCATCCCGCTCTCGCTCAGGAGATCTGCGAGATCCTGGGGATCGCGCTCGGGCATGTGTCGCTCTACAGCTTCTCCGACGGCGAGAATTACGTGCAGATCGATGAGAACGTCCGCGGCGCCGACGTCTTCGTCATTCAGCCGACCGGACCGCCGGTGAATGACAATCTGATGGAGCTGCTGATCATGCTCGACGCATTCAAGCGCTCCTCGGCCAGCCGCATGACGGCCGTTCTGCCGTACTACGGCTACGCCAGGCAGGACCGGAAGGACAAACCGCGCGTACCGATCACCTCGAAGCTCGTGGCCGATCTGATTACCGCCGCCGGCGCCGACCGTGTGCTGACGCTCGACCTTCACGCGTCGCAGATCCAGGGTTTCTTCAACATCCCGGTCGATCACCTCTTCGCCGCGCCGGTGATCGTCCGCCATCTGCGCGATATCGGGCTGCAGGATCCGACGATCGTGTCGCCGGACGCGGGCGGCGTCGAGCGCGCCCGGGCATACGCGAAACGACTCGGGGCGACGCTGGCCATCATCGACAAACGCCGCACGGGCGCGAATCAGACCGAGGTCATGAACATCATCGGCGACGTGAAAGACAGGAACGTCGTCGTCGTCGACGACATCATCGACACCGGCGGAACGCTGATCCACTCGGTCGAGGCGCTTCTGGCAAAAGGGGCGCGGTCGATCTCGGCGTCGTGCACGCACGCCGTGCTCTCCGGGAAGGCCATCCAGCGCATCAACAACTCGCCGCTCGTACACGTCATCGCCACGAACAGCATGTCGATGGCCGACAAGCAGGCGGAGTGCTCGAAGCTGACGACGCTCTCGGTGGGCGACCTTTTGGCCCAGGCCATCAAGCGCATTCACGATGAGGATTCGGTGAGCTCGCTGTTTGAGATGTAGGGGGTGGGG
>DATLWH010000594.1:0-10806 GCA_035576505.1 Thermoanaerobaculia bacterium
GATCAGGGTATTGGAGTGATCTTTCGAAACTCTTCACCCACTCTTAAGCCCATCATCACGGTGACGCTTCGCACTTCTTAACGAGGCACCCGAGGAGTGGGTGTTGAACGAGCCAGGAGGTCAGCATGACCACCATGACCCGATCGCTGACACCACACGCTGGACCGCGCAAGCATCATGCAGCGACGAGAGCGGCACTGCTCGTCGCTTTCTGGAGCGTCGCGGCTCTGCTCGTCTCCATCGTTCATCAGACGATCGATGCGAGCTCGCCTGTGGTCAGCGTCATTCTGAAGGTGGGCGTCATCGTGGCGATTGCGGCGGCATACAGCAGGCTCGCCGCGTCCAACGGCACGCTCAACTACGCGCTCTTCGTCGGCACCACGTGGGTGCTCCTCGACATCGCCACGGAGATCTTCATGACCGTCAACTCCGGACGGCAATGGTTTGCCCTCATCGGCTCGCCCGCAAATGGCGGCATCCGGTGCGTGCTGCTGATCGCATGGATCATCGCCCCGGCGCTGTTCGTCAGGAGCCGCGATTCATCATGATTCCAACCTGAGGTCGGACTCTCCTCAGTGCGACCACCTCGGGAAAAACGCGTCATGTACCGCCCGCGCGAGCGCCGGTCGGGCTGGCGAGTCCGGCCTACGTTTCAAAGCTCGAACCTGGTCCCCAGTTCCACGACCCGGTTCGGCGGTATGTGGAAGTAGAGCGTAGCGCTGCGGTCATTGCGCTTCATCAGCGCAAACAGACGGATGCGAAGACGAGTCGGAAGGGACGTGCGCTTGCGATCCGGAGGGACGATCGTCGTGCGGCCGAGGTAGTAGGTCGTCCGATCGGGATCGATCGGGATACCGAGTCCGCGCGCGCGATCGAGCACGTGAGGGGCGTTGGGCTCCTCCATGAAGCCGTAGCGTCCCACCACACGATGAAAGCCGAGGGTGAGCGTCTCGACGTGAACGCGCTCTTCCTCCTCGACGGCCGGCGATTCCTCGGTTGTGATCGTGAGCAGCACCACGGTCTCGTGCAGCACCTGATTGTGCTTGAGGTGGTGCAGGAGGACGATCGGCACACCTTCGTGGTCGGCAGCGAGGAACACGCCCGTCCCCCGCACACGGTGCGGCGGGTTCCGGGCAAGGCTTGCAAGGAACGCATCGAGCGGCAGTACGCGCTCACGAGTGCAGGCGGCGAGCATGTAGCGGCCGGCCTGCCACGTGCTCATCAGCAGGTAAACGAAGGCGCCGATCAGCAGGGGCAGCCAGCCTCCGTCGAGGAACTTGAACGCGTTCGCCACGACGAATGCGATGTCGGCGATGAGGAAAGTACCCGCGACCGCGATGACCGCGATCCATCGCCAGTGCCAGCGCAGACGCGCCACGGCGGCGAAGAGCAGCGTGGTGATGGCCATCGTCGTCGACACGGCCAGTCCGAACGCCGCAGCCAGACGGTCCGACGAGCGGAAGGCCAGCACGATGGCCACGGTGGCGAACATCAGCACCCAGTTCAGCGCAGGAAGATAGATCTGTCCGATGACGGAGCCGGAGGTCTGGACGATCTGCACACGCGGACTGAGTCCGAGCTGCGCGGCCTGGCGGGTGAGCGAGAAGACCGCGGAGATGAGCGCCTGCGAGGCGACGATCGTGGCCAGCGTTGCCAGCACCACCATCGGGTAAAGGAACCTTTGCGGAACGCAGGAGTAGAACGGCCGTGCGGCCGCGCCCGGATCGCGCAGCAGCATCGCGGCCTGGCCGAGATAGCTGAGGAAGAGAGACGGTAGCGCAAGGTAGTACCAGGCCACGCGGATCGGCGTGCGGCCGAAGTGACCCATGTCGGCATAGAGCGCTTCGCCGCCGGTCAGACAGAGAACGACGGCGCCGAGTGCGAAGAACCCGCGCGCCCCGTTCCTGGCGAAGAAGCGTACGGCGTAGAGCGGATTGACGGCCGCGAGCGCCGCCGGATTCGAGGCCAGAGTGACAGCGCCGAGGATGGCAATGACCACGAACCACACGGCTAGAACGGGCCCGAACAGCACACCGACGCGACCTGAGCCGAACGGCTGGACAGCGAATAAGAGGACGAGGATGCAGACGGTAATCGGAATCACGCTCGGGCCGAGGGCCGGCGTAGCCACCTGCAACCCTTCCACTGCGCTGAGCACCGACACCGCCGGGGTGATGATCCCGTCTCCGTAGAGCATGGCCGTGCCGATCAGCGCCAGGGTGACGAAGACGGCGCCGCGGCGGGTGGGCGTGGACTTTTCGCCGGTGAGCAAGGCCAGCAGGGCAAGGATGCCCCCCTCGCCGCGATTGCCGGCGCGCATGAGCACGGCCACGTACTTCACGCTGACCATGAGGATGAGCGCCCAGAGAAACAGCGACACGATGCCGAGGACGTTGTCACGCGTCGGCGCGACGCCGCGAGCACCGTGAAAGGCCTCCTGCAGCGCGTAAAGGGGACTCGTGCCGAGGTCCCCGAAGACGACGCCGAGCGCGGAGAGGGCCAGCAGCAGAAGCGGCGCGGAGCGAACGGAGTCGCCGTGGCTTTCCGAGACCGCTCCCGCCTTGTTCATCGGCCGGAGACGATACTGCGCCGGGCGCAGACCCAGACCAACATTTCGAGGTTCTTCCGGATTCTTTCGAGATTCTTACGGATTCTTTCGCGCTTCTTCCGCCCTTCCTTTGGCTTTCGTCCGGACCTCTCCTGCGACGCGTTGTTATCAGATCGCGTGCTGGAAGAGCGTCAGCCCGAGGGTTATCGAACCCGCGCTCGCCGGCCCGATCACGGATGCGCATGCGCGCGATCACGCGCAATGACGCCCGTCGCATGGGAGACAGCTGTTGAAAGGGAGTCATGTTCATGGGAAGGGATAAGCGGAGCAGCATCGTCATCTACATTGCAGCCGTCACTCTTCTCCTCGTCGCGGCCGCAGCGCATGCAGACGATCCACAGAAGCCGATCACGATCCACGGTTTCGTCGACGCCTACTACGCCTGGAACGGCAGCGATCCGGCATCGCATGACAACTTCGAGCCGGGAACAGGCACGACAGCGAAGCGCGCGAACGAGCTCAGTCTCAATCTTGCCGCGGTGGAGATCGTCCGCGATCCCGCGCCGGTTGGTTTTCATCTCTCGCTGGTCGCCGGCAACGGCGCCGACGTGGTTCATGCCGGCGAACCCGAAGGGTTTCGTCACATCTACCAGGCTTCCATCATCTACAAGCTGAACGACAAGCTGACTCTCGAGGGCGGGATCTTCCCGTCGCATATCGGATTCGAAGGCTTCTTCTCGAAGGATAACTGGAGCTACACGCGAGGGTGGCTCGGCGAGTTCTCGCCGTACTACCAGGCGGGAATTCACGCCAGTGAGCAGTTCTCGCAACATTGGTCAGGCGAGATCCACCTCCTCAACGGATGGCAACTCATCCGCGACAACAACGGCGCGAAGGCGATCGGCGTCAAGATCGCGTACAGCAGCGACCGGCTCAATGCGTCGCTCAATACCTTCGACGGACCGGAGCTGCCGAACGACAACTCGCACTGGCGTCACTTCGGCGATCTGATCGCCACGTTCAAGGCGACGAAGCCATTGAGCATCAGTATCTCCGTCGACCGCGGTTATCAGGCACTTCCGGGCAGCGCAAGCGCGAACTGGCTTGGCATTGGCGGCTTCGGCCGATACACGCTCGACCCGCGGCGCGCAATCGCCGTTCGGATCGAACGTTTCAATGACCCGGAGGACGGCATCAGCGGTGCGCCGCAGAAACTCACGGAGGCAACCCTGACATACGAACATCGCCCGGTCAAGAACCTGATTCTCAAGGTCGAAGGGCGCCGTGATCATTCGACGGCATCGGTATTCACGAGCGGCCGAAATGGCGTGTCACGTAACGAGTCCATCGTCGTGATCGGCGCTGTGGCCACGTTCTGAAGCAAAGGAGCTGTTCATGTGGGATCTGATCTTCATCGTATTGACCATCGTGTTGTTCGCCGCCGCGGTCTGGTACACGCGCGCCTGCGACAAGGTGTGAGGCTGCCATGACATTCGAAACAATCGTTGGACTCGTGCTCGCCGTTCTGGGGCTGATCTATCTCTTGTACGCGCTCCTCCGCGCGGAGGAGCTGTAATGACGACGCTCGAACTGCTGAAAATCGCCGTCTATTTTCTGCTGATCCTCGCGGTCACGAAGCCGCTCGGTCTCTATATGAAGCGCGTCTTCTCCAGGGAAAAGACGTTCCTCGATCCATTGCTCCGGCCGGTGGAGCGGCTGGTCTACCGCGCCAGCGGCGTCGATGAGACGAAAGAGCATGACTGGATGCAGTACACCATCGCCATGCTCGTTTTCAGCGCGGTAGGCTTGCTGCTGACCTATCTCATCCAGCGAGTCCAGCAGGTGCTGCCGCTCAATCCCGACAAGATGGGACCTGTCGCTCCTGACCTGGCGTGGAACACGGCGGTCTCGTTCACGACGAATACGAACTGGCAGGCCTACAGCGGCGAGTCGACGATGTCGCACTTCACGCAGATGGTCGGCCTGACGTTCCACAACTTCACATCGGCGGCCGTCGGAATCGCTCTTGCCATCGCCCTCATTCGCGGGATCGCCCGCTCCAGCGCCAAGACGATCGGCAATTTCTGGGTCGACCTGACCCGCTGTACGTTGTGGGTCCTTCTCCCGATCTGCCTGGCCGCGGCGACGCTCCTCCTGTGGCAGGGAGCGATCCAGAATTTCCATCGGAGCGTCAAGGCAACGACAGTCGAGGGGAGGGTCCAGAAGATTCCTCAGGGACCCGTGGCCTCACAGGAAGCGATCAAGGAGCTCGGCACGAACGGCGGCGGGTTCTTCAACGCGAATTCGGCATTCCCTTACGAGAACCCGACGCCCTTCACGAACCTGCTCGAGATGTTCCTCATCCTCAGCCTCGGTGCTGGGCTCTGCTACACGCTCGGATCGATGACCGGCAAGCTCCGGCACGGCTGGGCGGTCTTCTGGGCCATGTCGATCCTCTTCCTGGCCGGTGCCTTCATCGCCACGTGGGCCGAACAGCACGGCAATCCGATGCACCAACGCCTCGGCGTGGCCAGTGCGGACGGCAACATGGAAGGGAAAGAAGTGCGCTTCGGCATCGGCGACTCAGCGCTCTTCGCCACGATCACCACCGACGCCTCGTGCGGTGCCATCAACGCGTGGCACGACTCCTTCACGCCGATCGGCGGTTCGGTGCCGCTGCTCAACATCATGCTCGGCGAAGTCGTCTTTGGCGGCGTCGGCGCCGGGATGTACGGGATGATCCTGTTCATCGTCCTTTCGGTATTCATCGCCGGGCTGATGGTCGGACGAACGCCCGAATACCTGGGCAAGAAGATCGAAGCGAAGGACGTAAAGCTGGCCATGCTGGCCGTGCTCATTCTGGCGTTCTGCATTCTCGTCGGAACAGCCGTCGCGGCGGCCACTGCTGCCGGCACTTCGCGCCTCGCCAACGCCGGCCCGCACGGTCTCAGTGAGATGACCTACGCGTTCACCAGCGCCACCGGCAACAACGGCAGCGCCTTCGCCGGCCTCGACGCCAACCATTTGTTCTACAACATCGCTCTCGCTCTGGCCATGTTTTTCGGCCGCTTCTTCATGATCATCCCGCTGATGGGGATCGCCGGCTCGCTGGCCGCGAAGAAGAAGATCGCCGAAACGGCCGGAACCTTTCCCGTCGACGGGTCACTCTTCACCTTCCTGCTCGTGGGAGTGATTCTCATCGTCGGCGCCCTGACGTACTTCCCGGTTCTCTCGCTCGGACCGTACGTCGAGCACTTCCTCATGAACGCAGGAAAGGTGTTCTAAGTCATGGCATCGCAGAAGAAACACTCGCTGTTCGATCCCGCCATCGTGCGCCGGGCCCTTCTCGACTCGATGGTGAAGCTGAGCCCGCGGCGGATGATGAAGAACCCGGTCATGTTCCTCGTCGAGGTGGGCGCGGTGCTCACCACGTTGCTCCTCATTCCAGGGCTCTCGAAGCACGTCGACTATCTCTTTCAGACGCAGATCACGTTGTGGCTGTGGATAACGGTGCTCTTCGCCAACTTCGCCGAAGCCGTGGCCGAGGGTCGTGGCAAAGCGCAGGCGGACGCGTTGCGAAAAGCAAAGACGGAGACGAGCGCTCGTCGATTGACAGGTCCCGACCGCAAAGAAGAGCAGGTCGCGGCGTCGCTACTCCGCAAGGGCGACCTCGTCGTCATCGAATCGGGTCAGATCATCCCCGGCGATGGCACCGTGATCGAAGGAATCGCCTCCGTCAACGAATCGGCCATCACCGGCGAATCGGCCCCGGTCATCCGCGAAGCGGGTGGCGACCGCTCCGCGGTCACGGGCGGCACGATGGTGCTCTCCGACCGCATCGTCGTCGAGATCACCTCCGAGCCGGGACATACGTTTATCGATCGGATGATTCGTCTGGTCGAGGGAGCAGAGCGGCAGAAGACGCCGAACGAGGTGGCGCTCGATATTCTCCTGGCGGGACTGACGATCGTCTTCCTCTTCGCCACGGTGACACTCAAGCCGTTCGCGATGTACTCCGGCAGCGATGTCAGCGTGACGGTACTGATCGCGCTGCTGGTCTGCCTCATTCCGACGACGATCGGAGCGCTGCTGTCGGCCATCGGCATCGCCGGCATGGACCGTGTGCTGCAGCACAACATCCTGGCCATGTCCGGCCGCGCGGTTGAAGCATCGGGCGACGTCAACGTTCTTCTGCTCGACAAGACCGGCACGATCACGCTCGGCAATCGCGAGGCGGTGGAGTTCGTCGGCGCGCCCGGCGTGGAAGCGCGAACGCTCGCGGACGTCGCGCAACTCTCGTCGCTCGCCGACGAGACTCCCGAGGGGCGTTCCATCGTCATCCTGGCAAAGGAGAAGTTCGCGTTGCGCGGCCGTGAGCTTTCGACGCTCGGCTCGCACTCGATCGTTCGGTTCACGGCCAAGACGCGCATGTCCGGAATCGATTTCGAAGGCGGCCGTGCGGTGCGCAAAGGCGCTGCCGATTCGGTCGCGGAGTACATCCGCTCGAAGGGCGGCTTGTTCCCAGAGCAGGTCCAGCAGGACGTTTCGCGCATCGCCGGCGAGGGGGGCACGCCGCTGGTCGTGGCCGACGATAGCCGCGTCCTCGGCACGATCTATCTGAAGGACATCGTCAAGGGCGGGATGAAAGAACGCTTCGACCGCCTGCGGATGATGGGGATCCGCACGGTGATGATCACCGGCGACAACCCGCTGACCGCCGCGTTCATCGCCCGCGAAGCAGGGGTGGACGACTTCCTGGCGCAGGCCACCCCCGAGGACAAGCTCGCCCTCATCCGCAAGGAGCAGGCCAAGGGGAATCTCGTAGCCATGACCGGCGACGGCACGAACGACGCGCCGGCGCTGGCACAGGCCGACGTCGGCATGGCCATGAATACCGGAACACAGCCGGCCAAAGAAGCGGGCAACATGGTCGATCTCGATTCCAATCCGACGAAGCTCATCGAGGTCGTGGAGATCGGCAAGCAGCTTCTGATGACCCGCGGCGCACTGACGACCTTCTCCATCGCCAACGACGTGGCCAAGTACTTCGCCATCATCCCGGCGCTGTTCCTGGTCACCTTCCCGGAACTGCAGGCGCTCAACATCATGCGCCTGGCCACACCGCAGAGCGCCATCCTCTCGGCGGTCATCTTCAACGCCCTGATCATCGTCGCGCTCATTCCGCTGGCGCTGCGCGGAGTCAAATACCGGCCGCTCGGCGCCGGACGCATCCTGCGCCGCAACCTGCTGCTGTACGGCGTCGGCGGCGTGATCATCCCCTTCTTCGGCATCAAGGCCATCGACCTTCTGCTCCACGCCGTTCATCTCGCCTGAGGAGTCACGACCATGCTCGAGCACATCAAAATCTCTCTCCGCATCACCGTTGCCCTGCTGGTCATCACGTGCGGGTTTTATCCCGCGCTCGTCTGGGCCATTGGGCAGGCTGCCTTCCACCACCAGGCCAACGGCTCGCTGATCTCGCTGAATGGAAAGGTGGTCGGTTCGGAGCTGATCGGCCAGAACTTCACCGGGAATCGCTACTTCCATCCACGTCCCTCGGCTGCGGGAAACGACGGCTATGACGGCACGGCGTCCGGAGGCTCGAATCTCGGACCAACATCGAAGAAGCTTCTTGACGCGATCAACGACCGCATGACGAAGTACCCGGACACCAGGCCGGCCGGTGGAATCCCGGCCGACGCCGTGACCGCATCCGCTTCCGGCGTCGATCCCCACATCTCTCCCGAAAACGCGATGTCGCAGTCCGCGCGCGTCGCTCGCGCGAGCGGGCTCTCGCTGTCACAGGTCGAGGCGCTGATCCATGCGCGGACGGAGGGACGCTTCCTCGGCATCTATGGAGAGCCACGCGTGAATGTGCTGCTGCTGAATCTCGACATCGACAAGATCGACCCGAAGAAGTGAGCCAGAGGACCCAGATGCGGGCTTGCCGGAGTCGGAGTCGGAGTCGGAAAAAGCCGATCAGGTATTCTGAAAAACGTGCCGCGTATGAACGAAGATGCTCGTCCCAATCCGGACGAGCTGCTGCGGCTCGCGAAAAGCGACGATAGCGGACGCGGGCGGCTGAAAGTCTACCTCGGCATGGCCGCGGGCGTGGGGAAGACCATGCGCATGCTCGAGGATGCGCACAGCATGCGCCGCGCCGGAGTGGACGTGGCCATTGGTCTCGTCGAAACGCACGGGCGCCAAGAGACGGCCGCGCGGATCGCCGATCTCGAAGTGATCCCGCGGCGCCGCGTTTCCTATCGCAACGTCATCATCGAGGAGATGGACCTCGACGCGATCCTGGCGCGGCATCCGGACGTCGTCGTCGTCGACGAGCTCCCTCACACGAACGCGCCCGGTTCCAAGAACGAGAAGCGGTGGCAGGACGTGGAAGACATCCTCGCCAAAGGCATCTCGGTGATGACGGCGCTCAATGTCCAGCATCTCGAGGGCGTGCAGGACGTCGTCCGCTCCGCCACGGGGATCGATATCAGCGAGCGTGTGCCGGACCGTTCGGTGCGTGAGGCCGACTCGGTCATCCTGGTCGACCTTCCCGTGGCGGAGCTTCAGGAACGTCTCCGCCAAGGGAAGATCTATCCCCCTGATCAGGCCATCCGCGCGCTCGATAACTTCTTCCGGACGGAGCTTCTGGTCCGGCTGCGCGAGCTGGCCCTGCTACAGACCGCGACGTATTCCGGCGCGCCGGTCATCGTGCAGGGCACCGCGGAGGTGCGACTGGCAGTGGCGCTGCCGTTCGAGCCGGAGATCGCGCGGTCGCTGGTGCTTCGCGCATCGCGCCTGGCCGGCAGGATGAACACGCGCTGGTACGCCGTCTACGTCCGTCAGCGGCGCACCCATCCCGAGAACATCACCGCGGAGCAGCACCGCAAACTGAGCGAGAACGTGCAACTGGCCATCTCGCTCGGCGCAACCGTCGTCACCCGCGAGTCCGAGAACGTCGCCGGCGCCCTGCTCGAATTCGTGCGATCGGAAGGAATCACGATCCTCGTCGTCGGCCGCCCAACGCGCTCAGGCTTCGTGAGCCGCCTCGTACCCAGTACGGTTCACAGGCTGCTGGAGCGCGGCCGCGGGTTTGACATCGTGATTGTCGATGTGTGATCCGAAGGCTGAAGGCAGAAAGCAGAAGTGGACACCCGTAGCGCCTGTTTCACTGCTTTCAGACTCTTGCCTTCAACCTTCTGCTTTCTGCCTTCTGCCTTTCTACCGGGAATGCGACAATCGCGAGATGCACCTTCGCGATCTGATCGAGCCGGGAGACATCGTGATCGGCCTCCACGCCGCGGACATCGGGACGGCCGCGGCGCAGCTTCTGCGGGCGACGCTTCCACGGCGCGGTTACGCTCCCAGCGATGTGGAACGGCTCGTGGGGGCGGTGCTGGAGAGGGAACGGGAAGCGCCGACGCTCTGCGGCGCGATCGCCATTCCCCATGCGCGCGATCCGCAGCTGCCGGCATTCGTCGCCGCGATCGGCGTCAATGAAAGTGGAGTCGTCGAGGGGTCACCGGCACCGAAGGTTTTGATCGTCTTCATCTCGCCCGAAGCGAAACGCGCCGAGCATCTTGCGCTGCTTGCCTCCGTCGCGCGCCTCGGCCGCGATGACGCCGCCGTTGCTTCGCTGGCCGCGGCGATCAGCGCGGAGGATGTCGCTCGGCACATTGGCGCGCTTGGGAGCTAGAGTCGTCGTGATTGAAATCATGGGTGGAGCAAGCTCGCGCTGAGCTCCACTTTCGCTGTCATCCTCGCTGTCATCCTGAGACCTTTTCTATCGCGCAGGTTCCAGCCGTTCGTACAAACGGACGCCCGACCCTTTCAACGAGCGTCCAATTTCAGCACGGGTTCCGGGATTCCGTGTCGCTTCGCGGATGGCTCAAAACACCTAAGTATTCTGCGCGTTGCACTTACCGCACTCCCGGGATAGGTATGCCGATTGATGTTCTCCCGGCATGGTGAATCGAGTTCTACCTGTTGACGAAACTCCAACGACGAAGTTCCTCGCGGCCGCATTGGGCATGGTCAGCGCGACGTTGGGTGCCACGGTTCTGCTGGGCTGGTACATCCATTCGGCGGCGCTGATTCAGCTCCGGCCTTCATTTGCGCCGATGCAATTCAACACGGCGCTCTGCTACGTTCTGCTCGGATCGGGCGTGGTCGCCGCGTCCAGGTCGCGAAATCGAATCGCCGCTGTTCTCGGTGCGATTGCCGGGGTGGTCGGACTGCTGACACTGGCCGAGTAC
>DATLWH010000595.1:0-6211 GCA_035576505.1 Thermoanaerobaculia bacterium
GGAGGAGCTGATCGTTCGCGCCGTTTTCTCAATCGCCGTTCTGGTGCTTTTTTTCATTCTGCTGATACGGCGGCGCATCGAGTTGAAGAAGGGAGCGATCCTGGCCGCGTTCTCGATCGCCCTCTCCCTCCCGGCACCGCTGTGGAGCTCCACAACCTGGCTTCAGGTCGTCAGCACACTCAATGACGTTCTGGTCAAGGCCCTGTTTTTGTTTCTTCTCTGGTCGGCGGCAGAGTCGTGGCTGCGCTCGACGGTGCCGGGCTTCCGGACCTCTCTCGACACGTTGCGCGCGGGACGGCTCGGACCGAAGGGAGGGAAGGCATTGTTGGCCGGATGGTCGATCGGCGCGGCCGTCGCGGGCCTGTGGCTCCTGGCCATTTCCGTCGGGACGATGGTGCCGGGAGTGGCCACGACCGAGGGGAGCGTGCGGTTGCCTTTCTTCAGCACGCCCAGCTCTCCCATCGACGAGGGAGCAATACGGACCGGCCTGATCATGCTCATCATCTGCGCGGCGCTGCGTTTCCCTCTGCTCCGGCGCCTTCGCGGTGGAGCGACGGTCCTCGGTGCGCTGGTGTTGGCCACGCGCATTCCGCTCTCATCGTTCTGGTTCGACTACGCATCGGCGTTGTTGCTGACAGCCGTGCTCGTATACGCGTACGTGGAGTTCGGCCTTACCGCACTCCTGACCGCGGCGATGATGTCGACCGCTCTTCCGGCCGCGCTGTTTTCGTTGCTTCATTTCTCGTGGATGCCGGTGTCAGGGCTTCTGCTCGTTACGATGGCTGTCGCGCCGATCCCGCTCGGTCTCATCGGTCTCAAACGCGACGCTGAGGCGGAGGAGGGACCTCTTCCTCTCCCTCGATTCGCCCTCCGGCTGGAAGAGGAGAACCGGCTGAAGTATGAGATGGATCTGCTGGCGCGGATGCAGCTCGGCCTGCTGCCGAAGGAGATGCCGCGGGTCGATGGGTACGAGATCGCGGCCCGTTCGATACTCGCCACCGAGGCCGGCGGAGATCTCTACGACTTCGTGCGCGACTCGATGGGGCGGATCTGGATCGCCGCGGGAGATGTCTCCGGTCACGGCTACTCGTGCGCGATCGCCCAGGCGATGACGAAGGCAGGGCTGGCCAGTCTGGTGGAGGCGGAGCGAACGCCGGCGGTCGTGCTGCAGCGGCTCGACCTGGTGCTGCGCGAGATCGGCTCTCCGCGCACCTTCACGTCGCTGGCGTTGCTGCGCCTCGATCCCCCCACGGGGGAAGTACTCGTCAGCAACGCCGGGCATCCCTATCCGTGGATCACGCATGGCGCCGACGTGCGCGAGATGGACCTCCCCTCGCTGCCGCTGGGACTCGGACCGGAGCGTCACTACGCCGATACCCCGCTCTCGATGAGGGTCGGGACCGCTGTGGTTCTTTTCTCCGACGGCCTGTTCGAGGCCGGTGACGCTCACGGCCGGCCCTATGGATTCGACCGGCTCCGGGCGCTCCTCGGCAAGGTCTCGCGCCGCCCGGCATCCGCCATTCTCACCGCCATCGTGGAAGATTGGCGCGCCCATGCCGGAGCAGCGGCGCCGGCGGATGACACGACGATCGTGGTGGTGAAGCGCTCGTAGCGCAGCCGGACCGGCGGCTTGCCGGCGATTCCTACCGCCTGACAAATCATCCGCTCGTCACCCTGCAGGCGCCGGCCAGTTCACGAACTCCAATCCAGCCGAGAATCGCCGCTCCCAGGAACGGAATGCCCGCGGACAGATACAGATGGAAGACATTGACCCCGGTGAGTCCAGCTAGAATTGCGAGGGGTATTGGAGCAGCGACTAAGATGAATGAAATGAGGAACAGAAACCAACTGGAATGATGAGAATCGCGGAGCCTGATGCGGCGGGCAAATATGGCCAGGTAAGGGAATAGCAGAAAAAGGAAATAATACTGTTCATTGTGCGGCGGCAACAAGACCATGGCGATGATGAGAGTCCCCCACTCCAGGTCATGGGCAGCCACGCACTCGCGTGTAACCAGAAACAGCCATGACAGCCCTGTCAGGCAAATCAGGATTGCGATCTGACTGATGATCGCGCCAGATACCGGAATCTTTGTCCAATCGATCAGCCGGACAATGGCGCCGGAAAAGCTTTGATTCAGCTCGCTGTGTAAGGGACCGTCCTTCAGCAATTGAATCAGAATCCCACTGTGTTTCCAGCCGAGCACGGCTTCTGTTAGCAACGCAATCGGCACAATGGCGGCGAGCGCCCCTGCGAGAGCACGCCACTTCCGCTTGACGACAAAATAGGGCAGGAAGATGAGGGGAAGGAACTTGGTCATGGCTGCCAGCCCGATGACAACACCGCACCACCCCAGACGACCTTTTCGCCAGAGTGCGTATGCAATCAGAATCAGGAGCAATTCCAGAATCTCGATCGTTCGCTGGTTCAGCGCCTCGTAGAGCGGATTGAAATTCAACAAGGCGGCAAGGGTCGCGGTTGTGGTTAGAGCAGAATGACCGGGGTCGAACAGCCTGACAGCGAGGATTGCGATTCCGGCAAGAAACGCGTAGTTCACGAACAGCCAGGCCACGTATGCCGACTTGAGTGTCGGGAATGCGAACAGCGGCAGAGTGACGAGATGCTCCACCGGTCCATAATGCCAGACCGGTTCGCGCTCCCCTCTGAAGCGGAAGGACCATTCTTCCGATAGGCTGCCGTTGTAAAGATCCATTCGTCCGAGCGCAACAGACGCTTGCCACGACGGAAAACTGGCCAGGAAGTCACCGTAGAAGTTGTGCAGGGGCTGCTTGACGCCGCTCAGAGCGAAGTGGGCTGCGGTGTAGACCCAAATGGCCGCGATAAGAACAACGCGCAGCCGCCTCTGGTGATCTGTACGAAGTGGGTCGCTGGTGGCTTCGGCGGAGGATGGCATTTGCTTGAGAGCTTCGCGAGAAGCGTATCGTGAACTGCTGTCGTACGAAACGCGATTCGGAAGAGGACGGCTGACAACTACGACTCCACCGTCAGTTCTGCAACCCGCCGCCCCAGAAACCGCCGCTCCGCCTCATTCCCCGCCAGCGCATACGCGCGCTGGTAACTTGCAAGCGCTTCGTCGGAACGCCCCATCCGTCGGAGAAGATCAGCCCGCGCGGCGTGCCAGAGATGGTAACCAGCGAGCGGCTCCGAAAGCACGCTGCTCCATGTCTCCTGGATGCCGGTGTCGGCGCGGCTGCTCGGCATTGTAGCTGTCGCACCTGCCGCTCGGTATCGTCGGTCTCCGGCGGCCTGACGAGGCGGAGAGGGACCTCTTCCTTTCCATCGATTCGCCCTTCGGCTGGAGAGGAGAACCGGCTGAATTACGAGATGGACCTGCTGGCGCGGATGCAGTTCGGCCTGCTGCCGAAGGAGATGCCGCGCATCGATGGGTACGAGATCGCGGCCCGTTCCATACTCGCCACAGAGGCCGGCGGAGATCTCTACGATGCTTCGTGCGCGACTCGATGGTGCGGATCTGGATCGCCGCGGGAGATGTCTCCGGGCACGGATACTCGTGCGCGATCGCCCAGGCCATGACCAAGGCGGGGCTGGCCAGTCTGGTGGAGGCAGAGCGAACGCCGGCGGTCATTCTGCAGCGGCTCGACCTGGTGCTGCGCGAGATCGGCTCTCCGCGCACCTTCACGTCGCTGGCGTTGCTGCGCCTCGATCCCCCCACGGGGGAAGTACTCGTCAGCAACGCCGGCCATCCCTATCCGTGGATCACGCATGGCGCCGACGTGCGCGAGATGGACCTCCCCTCGCTGCCGCTGGGACTCGGACCGGAACGTCACTACGCCGATACCCCGCTCTCGATGAGAGTCGGGACCGCTGTGGTTCTTTTCTCCGACGGCCTCTTCGAAGCAGGCGACGCCCACGGCCGGCCCTACGGATTCGACCGGCTCCGCGCGCTCCTCGGCAAGGTCTCGCGCCGCCCGGCATCCGCCATTCTCACCGCCATCGTCGATGCCTGGCGCGCCCACGCCGGAGCAGCGGCGCCGGCGGATGACACCACGATCGTGGTGGTGTGAAGAGAAGCGGGTGACTCCTCGCGACTGATAAGTATGACAACGGGCGTAGTGCCGCAGGCCTGGATGCGAGGCCGCGCTCGAAATCAAAAAATGTTCGGCCTTTAGCCCTTCACTAATTCGGACCACGGAACACTCAATGGTATCGGGTCGGCCGATTTCCAGAGTGGCTCATCGTCGAGCGCCGCGATCTTTGTCTCATCAAGGATCGCGTCTGCCAGCTTCTGTGCCAAAGGGCGCTCGCTCTCCGGCAAACGAGGAAGCATGGTCGCGAGTAAGTCATCGAATGACCAATTCAGGCGCGGGAAGTCAGCGTCAATGATCTCCCTGAGGCGCCCAAGCGCTTTCGATGCACTGCGAGAGCTTGCCATGTCGAGCAGCCAGAGTGTAAACGCTAACTCAGCTTGGCTCTGTTCTATTTGGCCGTCGGGACGCGCACCTTCTAAGAACTCAAAAGCTTCCTCGATCCGACCGCGTGAGGCAAGAAACTGTGCAATGTTCCCAATGGTGTTGGCTCCGTTTGGATCAAGCATTAACGTTCGGTTCCACATGCGCTCTGCTTCGTCATAGTTCCTGCGCACCCTGGTCAAGAAATCAGCAAAGTTCCCCATGTTGTTGGTGTGGTGTGGATCGATTTCAAGCGCGCGTCGGTACAGCCGCTCTGCTTCATCGTAATTCTTTTGTATGTTCATGAACACCGCGAAGTTTCCGATTAACTGGGCGCTTTGAGGAAAGTCTTCGATTCCGGCTCGGTAGACCTCCTCGCACTTCACCGGGTCGTCCTCTGACCTTGCCTTTAGCTCCCAAGCCCACCAGCTCTTTTCCTTTGTCAATCGTTCTACAGCGGCTTCCGCTGCCTCGCGGACTGGCTTCCTCGCTTCCTCGGCCGCTGCGTTCTCCGCAGGCTTTTGCAATGTAGCTGTCAGAACTTCGAACTGTTTCTGATAGCTCTCACGCCTCTTATCGTGAACGCTTTGCAATTGCGGAAGTGGCGACGGCAGCTGCAACTTCTCCCAGAGTTGCAGCATCAATTCGTCAAAGCCAGCGATCGGAACGAGCCTTCCATGATGTTGCTCGACCACGTTGCTGACCTCCGGATCGACGTTGTCGCTCTGCCGATGGCACCAGAAGATGCCGCCTTCAATCGGAGCGAGTGCCTTCAGGAAATTCATGACGCTGCCGTCGTTGCCGCCGTATCCGAGCACGATCGGTGTGAAGCGCCTAAAGATCTTCGTGAGGGCCGCACCCCACTCGGGCGGAAGTCGCGAGATCTCTTCGGGATTGCTCAATGGTTCAAGGAGTAGGTCGCGATGAACTTTCGCTACAAGCGGTCGGCGCAGGTTGGGGCGAATGTAGCCTGTCAGCGACTCATGTCCGCATACGAGTGGAAACGTTCGCGTATAGATCGAAAGGGCATCGGCGACGAGGTTGTCAAAGTTTGTGGTTATGGCAACGTTGTGATGAGTCATGGCCATGATTTGGGCAAGCACCGAATAGCCGAAGCTCGGCTCTGCCTTATCCATGATCTTCTCCAAGAACGCGTAGCCCTGCTCTTTATAGTCGCGGAATCGACGTTGATAGATCGATGGATAGGACCGTGCGGCATGGGCATACTCGAAGCCGTGGATACCGAGGTTCTCGGCGGTGGCCCATTGCTCGATTGAGAGTTCCGAGCTATTTTCCATCTCGTACATCTCGGCCAGCCACTGCTGCGTGAGCGTGGCGCCAGATGGAATGCCGGATTGTACCGAAGCTCCCGAGCCGAGGACCCAGCAGAATGGCCGGTCCGTCATGACCGCGTGGCGCCGTCCGAACTCGCTCAGGAATCCGAGATTGGTGATCGTTTTCGCAGTCATCAGAGTTTAGTGGCCGGACACATGACGATTCGTTAGTCCTGTCGGGAAGAATGGAGAGGTGATGATAACGCATACGTGATTCGTACCGAAGAGAGACCGCGCCGAGACCTTGTTGTTCACGAGCAGGTGACAACTACGATTCAGTTAACCGTGTGATCCTCCGCGCCAGAAACCGCCGCTCCGCCTCATTCCCCGCCAGCGCATGCGCACGCCGGTAACTTGCAAGCGCTTCGTCGGAACGCCCCATCCGTCGGAGAAGATCAGCCCGCGCGGCGTGCCAGAGATGGTAACCAGCGAGCGGCTCCGAAAGC
>DATLWH010000596.1:0-3175 GCA_035576505.1 Thermoanaerobaculia bacterium
GCTCCCCTTTCCCACGAACTCGGAGCAGATCACCACGGGAAGGGGATAATCGGCCATCACCTTCCGCAGAAACGTCAGCCCGTCCATCCGCGGCATTTCCAGATCGAGGACAATGACGTCCGGCAACGCGCGTTTCATCTTGTCGAACGCGATGAGAGGATCGGCCGCGACGATCGCGGCCATGTCCGGCTGGGCGTTGACGATCGACGACAGCACCTGGCGGACGACGGCCGAGTCGTCAACGATGAGGACCCGCAGCGGCGGCGAAGAGCCGTCACGCCAGCCCGTCGCTGCACGTCGCGCGGCGTGATCAGATTGCATAGACATTGGGGATCACGCGCCGCACGCCCGCGATGGAAGCGCTGATGCTTTCCGCGTGCCCCAGAAAGAAGTGACCGTGCGGCGCGAGCTGGTCGATCATCGTCTTCTGAAGAGCATCACGAACGGGAGCGCGGAAATAGATCATGACGTTCCGGCAGAAAATGAGGTCGAATGAGCCCACCTGCACCGGTGGATCCATGAGGTTGAGCCGGCCAAACTCGATGACCGAGCGCACCTCCTGTCCGGCCTTCAGCATCCCCTGTCTTGAGCCCACGCCCCGCAGCATGAAGTGCCGGAGATAGGCATCCGGGATCTCGGCGGCGCGCGCGATGACCCAACGTCCCTGGCGCGCCTGCTCCAGAACCTTACTGGAGAGATCCGTAGCCCGAATGCGGAGAGTCCAACCTTCCGATGCCGGCAGCTCCGCGAGAAGGAGCATGGCGATTGAATACGGCTCCTCACCCGACGAGCAGCCGGCACTCCAGACGCGGATGGTCTTCTGCCGCTCTCCGCACGCGGCCTTCCTCCGCCATTCGGGAACGAGCGTGTCCTTGATGTAATCGAACTGGCGCGGTTCGCGAAAGAAGTGCGTCTCGTTCGTGCAGATGGCATCGATCATGGCCCCGCGCTCGGCGTCATCGCGGCTGACGAGTGCGTGGTACTCGGCAAAGGAGTGAACCCCGCAGGCACGCACGCGTTTCCAGAGACGCGAGATCAACAGGGCACGCTTCGCTTCGGAGAGGTAGATCCCCGCGACCGACTCGATGAGGTGCTGGAAGCGGCCGAACTCGTCTTCGGTCGGCGCCGCGATCGGCGGAGCCGCTTCCAGCACCCGCCTTTCGCTGATCACCGCTGCACCGCGACGTCCACACATTCGGCAGCGACATGATTCTGGCGGGCCAGACCCTCGCGCGTACGCAGCAGATCCTCGGCTGACAGGACCCGATCGACATTCAGCAGCAGCACGAGCTCATCGCCGAGGTGGATCATCCCGGCCAGATATTCGACAGCGATGTCGACGCCGAATGTCGGTGCCGGATAAATGTCGCCGGCCGCAATTGTCAGGACCTCCGCCGATGAGCTCGAGAGCACGGCCATCAGCGAGCTTCGCTCGTCGCCTTCCATTTGGAAAACGATGGCCCACGTCTCCATGGCCATGGCGGATTTGTCGAGATCGAACCGCCGCATCAGATCGATGACCGGCACGACATTGCCGCGCAGATTCATCAGTCCATAGATTGCGGCCGGCATGGAGGGGACGCGCGTGAACTCCTCTTGCTGCACGACTTCCTGCACAACCTCAATCGGAGCGGCGTAGGCGCTCATGCCGACCCGGAAGCGGAGAATGACGCGTTTGAGGTCTTCCGTCATACAGACTTTCCTTTCGAGTTGCGGGCCGGACTCCCACTGTTGCCTTGACCAGTAAACAGAGCTTCCACGTGCATCACCGCAACCCGTTGGCCTTCGCGAACGACGAACGTCGGCGCGATCAGCGGCGACTTCTTCTTCCGACCCTTCTGCTCATACCCGACCGCGGCGTCAAGGACGCCGACGATCTCGTCGATCAGAAGGGCAGTGACCGATTCACCATGGGGATCTCCGATGAAGACCAAGCACGACCGCTCTGAAAACTCCATCAGCGGCCCCTTCATGAAACGGACAGGGTCGACGACCGGTGTAGGCCGCTCCGCGAACCAGACGACGCCTCGAATGTAATCCGGCAGCCCCGGGACCATCGTCGGTACCTGCGCCGACGACACTTCCCGAACGGACGACATCGGTATGCCGTACTCACGCCCCTCCAGCCGCACCACGAGATGATCCGCGGCCGGCGAAGTGGGAAGGGCTCCGCCAACAATATCCGTGTCGGACACCACTAGAATCTCTGAAACTCAGGATCATCCCCAGCCGAAGCCGGACGCTGAAGAGCGCCGTCTCGGCCGCCGACGGAGCGACGCTGAGCACCCGCTCCGGCAACGATGGGAACCACCGGGACCGGGCTGATGCCTGCACGTTTCCGCCGGGGAGGCGCCGGCCGGACGAAGGTCGACTGCATTGCCGGAAGCTGTTCCTCGCCGACATGGAAGAATGCGATTGCGTCCTGCAGCGCATCTGCCTGGCTGTTCATCTCCTCGGCAGTGGTGGAGAGCTCCTCCGCGGCCGCGGCATTGCGCTGCGTCACGCTGTCGAGCTGGCTCATGGCGCGATTGATCTGCGCGACGCCCTGAGCCTGCTCGTTGGATGCCGCGGCGACTTCCTGAAGCAGGTCCGACGTCTTGCGCGTGGTGCTGACCAGATCATTCATGAGTGAGCCGGAGCGTTCCGCCACCTGGACGCTGGTACGTGCAAGGGAACCGATCTCTTTGGCGGCAGTCTGGCTGCGCTCGGCCAGCTTGCGAACCTCGGATGCCACGACGGCGAAACCGCGGCCGGAATCGCCCGCGCGGGCCGCTTCAATGGCGGCGTTCAGAGCGAGAAGGTTCGTCTGATTGGCGATCTCCTCGACGATGGTGATGCGTTGCGCAATGGCCAGCATGGCCCCGACGGTCTCGGCCACGGCTTTGCCACTCTCTTCGGCGTCGCGGGCGCCCTTGGAGGCGTTCTGCTCCATGATGCGGGCGTTATCGGCATTCTGCGCAATCGATGCGCTCATCTCTTCGAGGCTCGAGGTCGTCTCTTCGACGTTCGCGGCCTGCTCGCTGGTGGACTGGGAAACGTCATTCGCGGACGAGGAGAGCTGGGCGGAGGCGGAGGCGAGGGCGCTCGATCCGCCACGGACCTGACCGATGATTTCGGACAGCTTCTCCGACATCTCGCGCATGGCCATGAGCACCTGGGCCAACTCGTCCGTCGA
>DATLWH010000597.1:0-4891 GCA_035576505.1 Thermoanaerobaculia bacterium
TCGCAGGCGGCGCGGCTCCTGGGTGTCCCGTTGACGACGCTGGTGAACAAGATGAAGAAGCTCGGCGTCTGACTTTCCGCCCGTCGTAAGCAGACTACCGCAGGCGGTAAGGGGCGCGCGGCCGGCGACGACCCCCGAAACGCGCAACGTACAGACGTACTGCTACTTGCACGTCATGAAGGATTTCCTTCAGGCTGGGCATACCGCTTGCCCCTGGGCTTCTCACCTCAGTTCTGAAGACATCACGGAGGTACCCCGTGAACGACACCCGGAATGCTGAGGGTATGAGTGCTCACGGAATCACAACATCAATATCGAAGGAGAAAGTCATGAAGACAACGATCGAAATGCTGAAGGACGCCGTCAACAACAGCGGCATGACCGTCGACGAGAGCGCGATGTTCGAACTTCTCGACACGACGCTCTGCACGATGTGCTGCGACTGCACCACCGGCGGCAACGACGGCTGCAAGCCCGGCGTTTAGTCGTAAGCCAGGCATTGTTCCAGCCCGGGCGGGGCACTCGAGTCCCGCCTGGGCATTCAACGTTTCCGAGGAGATAAGTCATGAAGACCACGATCGAAATGCTGAAGGACGCTGTCGACGAGAACGGCATGGCCGTCGACGAGAGCGCTCTGTTCCAGCTGATCGACACGACGCTATGCGCGCTTTGCTGCGAGCACGCCGCCGCCATCGGCGGCAACGACGGCTGCAAGCCGGACATTTAGTCGTGAGCCTTTCGCACTTCCAACCCGTGCGGGACAGTCCCGCCAACATCTAAGGAGAAATCCATGAAGACCACAATCGATCTGCTCAAGGACGCGCTTGACGACAGCCGCATGAACATCGATGAGAGCGCTCTGTTCGAGCTGCTCGACACCACTCTCTGCTCGATGTGCTGCGACAGCGGCACGACCGGCGGCAACAAGGGCTGCCAGCCGGACTAAGCGTCATTACACGTTGACCTGCCCCAGGCGGACGACAAGGTCCGCCTGGGGCAGCGGCAGCGGGAAGGAGGTCGCGATGGCACTGACACTCAGAAACGGAATCGTTTTGCAGAAGTCGGAGCCGGAAGGCTGCGTGCTCCTCTACGATCGGGAACCGTCGTACTACCCCGCTCCCGTGTTTCGCCTGCACCCGCTCCACGCCATGGTGCTGGCTCTCTTCGACGGCACGAAGAGCATCGACGACGTGGCCGGCATCGTGGCCGGCGTCTTCGACCGCCAGCCGGAGCAGGGACGGCAACTGCTCGATGCGCTTCTGAAGCGCTACCGGCAGTTCCTGGCCGAAGCGCCCGACAGCGGCGCGGCCGGGGCCGTCGATCCGGCGGCGCTGCTCTTCCCGGTCCGGATGCACTCCGGCGAGCTCCGCGAGCCCGCTCCGATGGCACTCTTCTGGGTGGTCACGGAGTGCTGCACGAAGAAATGTCTCTACTGTTACAAAGACGCGCGCTTCGTCGCGTACGGCGGCGCCGGCGACATGACCATCTCCACCGCGCGCATGGTGGAGCTGATCGGCGAAGCGGCCGACATCGGCGTGACCACGGTCGTCCTCAGCGGCGGCGAGCCGTTCCTCCGTCCCGACCTGTTCGAGCTGATCGGGGTCATGACCGGACGGGGCATCGACGTCGTGCCGATCACGAAGGAGCGGATCACCGGCGAGCGGATGCACGCGCTGGCGCGCAGCGGCGCGCAGGCCCTGCACGTCAGCCTCGACTCGCACCGGCCGGGGAGCGTGGATTTCCTGACCGGGGTCAACGGCGCCTTCGACGGCATGGTGGCCACGCTCGCCGCCGCGGCGGAGCACGGCGTGCCGGTGGTCCTCCGCCCGCTGCTGACCAGCGTCAACGTCCGCGACTTCGACGGCGTGGTGGAGCTGGCCGATGCGTACGGCGTGACCCGCATCCTGGCCGACTTCTACGGCTCGAGCTGCGGGCGGCACGACGCTGCCTTCGCCATCACCGCCGACGACGAGCGATGGGTACGGGAGACGTGCGCCGAGCTGCACGAGCGCTTCCCGCGCATCGCCATCGAGCTCAAAGCGGACCACCGCGGGGTGTCGGGCGACGTCGTGAGAAAAGGCTGCGTCGAAGGGCTGCGCGGCATGACCTTTCTCCCCGACGGCCGAGTCACGAAATGCGAGCACTGGCGCTTCGGCGAAGAGCTGATCTACGGCGACCTCCGCACGCAGTCGATCATGGAGGTCTGGCAGTCGGAGCGCATCACCGAGATCACCGGCGCGCCGCGCCCCGCCTACGAACGAACCGTCTGTGGCCGCTGCAAGCAATTCACGGAGTGCAACGAGCGGCGGGGACGCTGCACGATGTCGACGCTGCTCGAACACGGGACGCCGTTTGCCCCTGACGTCTACTGCCCGATCGGAGCTTTCAAGAAAAGGAGCGGCTATGTCACGCATGCTTGATCCCTCGATGGACCTGAGCCGGCAAGGCGACCGGATCACCCTGCACCGGCGGAGCTGGCCCGAGGGCTATCCGCGCTTTCCGCTTCACCCGGTCTGCGCCGTCATCCTGGCGCTGTTCGACGGCGTCCGCAGCGACGACGACGTCGTCGACACCCTGACCGGGGTCTTCTCCTTCTCGCGCGAAGCCGCCGCCAGGACCACCCACGCCACGGTCAGGAAATACGAGCGTTTCCTCACCGACAGCGAGCAGCTCCACGGCCGCGAGCCGGTCCGCTACGACCCGGTCAACTTCATCGTGCCGGTGCGTCCCGAGCCGCGGCTGCTGCCGCGCGAGACGGTGCCGCAGTGCATCTGGTGGCGGGTCACGCGCTACTGCAACCGCCGCTGCAAGTACTGCTGCATCGCCGCGCGCCACGCGCTGCATCCGCCCGACGCCACGCTCTCGTTCGAGCGCCTTCGCGAGATCTTCACCGAGGGGGCCGACATCGGCGTGCGCGGCGTCTCCCTCGGCGGCGGCGAGCCGTTCCTCCGCACCGACCTGGTCGACATCATCGAGCTCCTCCTCGCCCTTCGCTACGAGATCCAGGTCGACACCAAGTTCGCCCTCTCCGACGAGCAGGCCGGCCGCCTGGCCGCCGCCGGGCTGCCCGAGATCCGCATCAGCCTCGATTCGCCGTTCGCCGAGACGGCCAACGATCTCGTCGGCGACGATACCTACTTCGACGGCATTACCGGCGCGATCCGCTCGCTGCTCGCGCACGGCGTCTACGTCAACGTCGCCACCGTGCTGACGGAGCGCAACGCCCATCAGCTTCCGCTGTTCGTCGAGTTCCTCGCCAACCTCGGAGTCAAGGAGCAGACCCTCAACACCTTCAGCCGCTATTACGGCACCAACCGCCACACGCCCGCGCTCGAGCTCTCGTCCGAGACCATCGCCTGGCTGCGGGAGACCGTGCCGGCCCTGGAGGAGAAGCACGCCGGCAGCATTCGCTTCACCTACGACCGCAACTTCAATCTGCCGGCGGCCTGCACGGCGCCGCGCAACGGCGGCGTGGACGTGCCGATGAGGATCAACTGCGATCAGGGCATCCGCGTCCTGCGCATGCTGCCGGACGGGCGCGTCAGCCGCTGCGACCAGTGGTGGCACGAAGAGGATCTCGTCTTCGGCGACCTGCGGCAGCAGTCGATCCACGAGGTCTGGTCCTCGCCGGCGCTGCTGGAGATGATCTCTCCGCCGCGTGAGCGGTTCCGCGGCACAGCCTGTGACGGCTGCGACGTCTTCGACGCCTGCACGTCGACGGGGCGGTGCTTCTTCGCCTCCCACGAGAAATTCGGCACGTTCTACGCGCCCGACAACCACTGTGTCCGCCAGGCGCGGTCATGAAACGCCTCGGACCGAACGTACGTCTCGAATCGACAGCGGCCGGTCCGCTGCTGCGCTATCTGCCGCGGCCCGGACTCGACGACCTGCCGCCGCTCCCGCTGCACCCGCTGCTGGCGCTGGCGCTGGCACGGCTCGACCGCGGTGAGAGTGTCGAGGCCATCGGCGCCGATCTCGGCGCCCGCCTCGGCTCCCCGTTCGAAGCGATGCGGGAGATCGTGGCGGATGCGCAGATCTGCTTCCAGGCGCACTTCAAGAACGGCAACGGCGCGTCGTACGTCGACCTCGGCGATCTCGACGCGTTGACCGAGAGCCTGGCCGTGCCGGGAACGGTCTACCGCTCCCGCGACGTCGTCTTCCCCCGCGACCGCGCGCTCTTCCCGCTGACGCTGCAATGGCTGGTGACGCGCTACTGCAATCGCCAGTGTGTTTACTGCTACGCAGGCGCGGACGCGGGCGCCGCGGCGAAGGACGCGGAGCTCACCGGCGGCCGCATGCGCCAGATCCTGCTCCAGGCCGCGCGGCTCGGCACCTGTAACTTCATGCTCACCGGCGGCGAGCCGCTGCTGCGCGACGACATCTACGAGCTCATCGCCGACTCCCTCGCGCTGGGCATAACCCCGGAGATCATCAGCAAGCAATTCATCCCCGCGGAGGCCGTGTCGCGTCTGGCCGAGGCTGGAATGCCGCGGATCTATCTCTCCATCGATTCCCTCGATCCGGAGCTGGCCCGGCGGATGACCGGCGTGCGCGGCTTTGCGGAGCGGATCAGCGAGACCATCTTGCGTCTCGTCGCGGCCGGGATCACCGTCGGCGCCAAAGCCGTCGTCACCGCCGCCAACATCGACGACATCCCCGCCACCGCGGCGCGCCTCGAGGCTCTCGGCGTGACGTTCTACGGCCTCGTCATCTACGAGCGCAACCTCCAGCGGCACAGCGACGCGCTCATGCCGTCGCACGAGAGCCTGCTCCGCCTGCGCGACTGGAAGGAGGCCTTCGCCGCCGCGAAGCACGATCTCGACGTCTCCTTCACGTACGAGGCCGAGAAGCCCAGGGCGCTGGGACCCGATCGCTTCGTCTGCCACAACGG
>DATLWH010000598.1:0-10573 GCA_035576505.1 Thermoanaerobaculia bacterium
GAAGTCGACGCGGCGGAAACCGTTATGTCGACGGTTCCCGGTGCGTGGGGAGGAGCCAGATAAACATCGTCTGCCGTCTCGCTGTTGACGAACGTGGCCACAGAGCCGTCGACGAGTACGACCACCCGGCCCCCGGTGCCCGCGACGTGCCGCACGTGGAACTCGCCGCCCGTCGCCGGCACCGCATCGGGAGGGAGCGTCAGCGAGTCGTCGCGCACGAGGAGTTTCGCGCGCGCCGTCGGAACCGCGTCCACGATCGCCACGACGTCGTAGACACCGGGGGAGAGCACGCCGAGGTGGAATGTCGATGAGAAGGGGAAATCCAACGCGAGACAGCCGCCACCCGACAACACGCTCATCCGCAGCGTTACCGTCGTGCCCGTGACGGTCATCCCGTCCTGGATCGCCGGGCAGCCCTTGCCTGGCGAGGAGAGAATCGCATCGACGGAGGTGTGCCCCGTCGCCACAGGAGGATCGAAGCGGATGGAGTCGGCGGCCGCAACCGACGCGAACAGGGTCAGCAAGATACCGACAACGAACTTGAGCCTGATCAATCCGTTGATTCTATTCGGTAGTTCGGCGCTTCCTTCGTGATGACCACATCATGCGCGTGTGACTCGCGCAGCCCTGCCGCGGTGATGCGGACGAACTGCGCCTTGGTGCGGAGGTCTTCGATCGTACGCGAGCCGGTCAGCCCCATGCCGGAGCGGAGGCCGCCGACGAGTTGCGGAATCATGGCGCTGAGCGATCCTTTGTACGGCACTTTCCCCTCGATCCCCTCGGGGACGAGTTTCGACACTTCGTCGGCATCTTCCTGGAAGTAGCGGTCCTTCGAGCCGGCCTGCATCGCGCCGATCGAGCCCATGCCGCGGTAAGCCTTGAACGTACGCCCCTGATAAAGGATGGTCTCGCCCGGCGCCTCGTCCGTTCCGGCGAAGAGCGAGCCGATCATCACGCAATGCGCGCCGGCAGCGATGGCCTTGGTGATGTCGCCCGAGAACTTGATGCCGCCGTCGCTGATGAGCGGGATGCCGAACTTCTCCGCCGCCCGTGCGCACTCGATCACCGCGCTGATCTGCGGAACGCCGGCGCCGGCCACGACGCGCGTGGTGCAGATCGAGCCGGGGCCGATACCGACTTTGATGGCGTCCACGCCGAGGGCGATCAGATCGCTGGCGCCTTCGTAGGTCGCTACATTGCCGGCGATGAGCGGCGTGTCGGGGAAGAGCTTCTTGAACTGCCGGATCACTTCCATGACGCCGCCCGAGTGTGCGTGCGCGGAATCGATCACGACGACGTCGGCCTTGGCGTCGATCAGCGCGCGGGCTCGGTCGAGCCCTTCTTTGCCGACGCCGATGGCGGCGCCGACGCGCAGCCGGCCGAGCGAGTCTTTGGCGGCATTCGGGTAGCGCAGCTTCTTCTGGATGTCTTTGACGGTGATGAGACCCTTCAGATCGCCGTTGGAGTCGACGACGAGGAGCTTCTCGATGCGGTGGCGGTGGAGGACTTCGCGCGCCTGCTCGAGGGTGGTGCCGACAGGTACGGTGACGAGGCCGTCCTTCGTCATCCGCTCGGCGATCGGCAGATCGAAGCGCGACTCGAAGCGAAGATCGCGGTTCGTCAGGATGCCGACCAGCTTGCCGTTGGCGTCGGTGACCGGAACTCCTGAGATCTTGTATTTCGCCATCACCTCGAGCGCCTCTGTGATGGTCTGCCACGGGCGCATCGTGACGGGATCGACGATCATCCCCGCTTCCGAGCGCTTCACCTTGTCGACCTCTTCGGCCTGCGCCTCGATGGTCATGTTCTTGTGAACGATGCCGAGGCCGCCCTGCTGTGCCATGGCGATGGCCAGCCGGGCCTCGGTCACGGTGTCCATGGCCGAGGAGATGATGGGGATGTTCAGGTAGATGTCGCGCGTGAGCCGTGTGCCCACTTCGACGAAGTTCGGATGGATGTCGGACCTGGCCGGGCGCAGGAGCACGTCATCGAACGTCAGGCCGACTTCGATGCCCTCTGCGAAACGATCGGACGGCAGCGGGTCGCGCCGCTCAATCTCATGAAGGTCGATGCGGCCGATGATGGGAAGTTCTGAGAGTACACGTTCGTCGCTCATGTGTGCTCCTTTGGGTGAGTATAGAACAGGGCTGAAACAAATTGTTATTGCGTGCGACTTTGTGGGCCGGAGTGCTGCCGCCGAGACGGCAGCGCTCCGTCGCGCTGTCCTACGTCTTGCCGTTCAACGACGTCAGCAGTTTCTGCACTTCAGGATCACCCGGCTTCATCTGCTGCAGCTTCCCGGCGATCAGACGCGCTTCATCCATCCGCTTGAGGTCGACGAGGACGACCGCTTCGTTGAAGAGCGGCTGCCACTGGTCCGGCGCCATCGTCGCGGCGCGCTGGAACTCGGCCAGGGCTTTGTCCGGCTGGCCCGCCTGCTTGTAGCAGATGCCGAGGTCCGTGCGGACGTTCGCGTCATCGCGCGCTGCCACGGCACGTTCAAGGTACTCGGCCGCCTGGGGGAACTTGGCGGCATCCATGTACATATCGCCGAGCTGCACGAGCGCATCGAAATTGTTCGGGTCTTTGGCGATGACATCTTTCAGCGCGGCCAGTTGCTGCTGCACGGCCGCCATCGGGTTGCCACCGGCCGCTGCCGGATTCCCTCCCATCGCTGCCTGGGGCGGCGCCTCGCTCATCGCCTCCTGCGGCTGCGACGCGCCGGCGAGTTTCGACTGCGCAACCTTCGGACCGATGACGAGGCTGCCAATGGTCAGGCCGAGGAGAAAGCCACAGGCGGTGAAGATGATGGTTTCGCGTTTCATGATCGGCGCTTCGCGCGTTGTCGGTTGTCGGTTGCTTGCGGCCTCGCCGCGTTGTCGATTCGCTGCCACGGTGCACGCTATCGTAAACGATCCATCTGCTCTTCCCGGAGCTCGGGAGCGCAATCAACCGACAACGCGGCGTCGCGGTTCACCCCCGCGTGATGATCTCCTTCAGCATCGTGTCCTGCAGTTGGTACACGGCGTAGACGCCGACGTGATAGCGGTTGAAGACGAACGAGAAGGCGTAGATCCGGCCGCTCGCTCCTCGGACATACCCGGAGAGGCCGACGACGCCGACGATGTACCCGGTCTTGGCGTACACCTGCCGCGCGAACGGGGCCACGCGCAGGCGGCGGCCGAACTTCGAATCAGGGTCGCCGGAGTACGGCAGGGAGCTCACGAAGTCCTCGCGGTACGGGCTCTTCCACATGTACCGCAGCAGGTGAACGAACGCATTCGCCGAGGCGCGGTTGTCGCGTGACATCCCCGAACCGTCCGCCTGATGAAACTCCGCCCGCGGCACACCGAGCTTGCCGGTCAGCCATTCGGTGACGGCGCCGGTTCCCGCGCCCCACGTCCCCGCTTTCTTCGTCTCCGCGCCGATGATCTTGACGAGCTCCTCGGCGTAGTGATTCTGACTCTTCTTGTTGATCACGTAGACGACCACATTGAGCGGCGTCGCGTGCTGCGAGACCGCCTTCCAGTCCGGCCGGTCGTCGTGCGGCGTGATGATGATCTCCCCCTGCACGTTGATGCCGTTGCGGGCGAAGGTCTCGTGCGTCACCGTGGCGAAATACTGCACGGGGTTCTCGATCGTGACGAAGACCTCGGTGATGCCGGCGCGTGCGGGAACCCCTCCGCGCACGAGGATCGTGTTCGTGTTTTGGTAGCGCGTGATGAACGGCATCCCGCGGCCGGTGACGCACGACGTATCGAGCTGGAGATACGAGGTCGGCGGCTCGAACTGCACCAGGCAGGGTTTCCTGGGGCTCGTCGGCGTGACCCGTACCTGCACGCAGTTTTCCTGCATCGAGAACGCCGATACCGGCGCCTCGTACCAGTTCACGAGCTGATTGGCCGGCCACGACGGATGGATGTAGTCGGTATCCATGTAGCCGTACTCGAAGATGAGATTCCCGCGGATGGTCTTCACGCCGGCTCGTTTGAGGTCGGTCGCCCATTCGTCGATCACGGCAGTGGAGTGCCCGTCGTGAAAGCGCCCGCTGATGGTCGGATCGCCGTGGCCGACCACTTTCACGTCGCCTGTCAGCGTGCCGCTCGGATCGGCGGTCCCGCGCATGAAGACGGTCGTGGTGACCTGGAAGTCGGGATGGAGAAGATCGATGGCGCCGGCGGTCGTGAAGAGCTTCATGTTCGAAGCCGGCGCCAGCGGCGTCGTGGCGTTGCGCTCCGCAACGACCGTGCCTGTGTCGACGTCCACGACCTCGAGGCTGACGTCCGAGCTGCCGGCCACGGAGCCATTCATGAGCGAGGTGACGCGCTCCGACAGCGTCGTCCCCGACGCCGCATCCGCGGGACGCGCCGGCGCAGATTTGCGGGAGTGGGATCGCCTCCGGCGGCTGGTGGCCGCACCGGCCATGGGAGTGAGAATGATCAGAAGGAGCGAGATGGCGAACACCGCGGTCTTCGCCCGCGTTGCCGGTTGTCGGTTGATTGCGGCGCATCGCGCCGCGTTGTCATGGAAGCCGTGCAATTTACGAGGGACCCTTTCTCATCAGCGAGCAATTCTGCAAGAGACGTGCGGACTCCACGGCGTCATCAAAACACAACGCGGGCCGGCACCCTCGCAGCCAACCGACAACCGACACCGACAACACGCGCGAAGCGCGCAGATCACGCGCGGCAAAGCCGGGCAGCTCACAGCCTCTGATGCGGCTCGGGCAGCGCAAGACGGATTCGCTCGCGCAGCACCGCCGGGCAACGGCGTCGGATCTCATCATGAATCTCGCTACGAGAATAACGCCTGCTGAAGTGGGTCAACACAATCGTTTCGTTTTCGAAACGACCGGCAAAGGCGGCGATGTCGTCGAAATGGATGTGGCGGTACTTCGCCGCGCGCTCTTCGTGCCCCGGCAGGATGAACGAACACTCGATCATCAGCACCTCGGCCTTGAACAGGGCGTCGTTCTCTTCGAGAATGCCCCGGTCTGTGTCACCTGTGTAGAAAAGCATCGAACACCGCCACTCTTCGTTTACGTTCACGCCCGCGCGCCGCGCCTCTGTGATGGCGTGCTCGTCACGGCCGGCGAATTCCTCCCTGAGGCGATGACGCAGTTCGATGACCTCGTACGCGTTCGCGGCCACGCGATGCGTAGCCCGATGCACGCGCACCTCGTGCGTCCTGCCGAGCCGCACCATGTCGCCGGCGGCCAGTCCGATGACCTCGACCTCGGCGAACGATGATCCGGTGATCCGCTCGTAGATGGCCAGAATCTCGCGCATCCCGTCAGCCACGTCGGCCGGGACGTAGACGTGGCCACCGGTCATCCCGTGCAACTGCCGCTGCCCGGCATAGAACGGGATGCCGACGGCATGGTCGAGATGCGCATGCGTCACAAAAATGTGCGGCGTCGCCACCAGTTGATCGGGGCAACGTCCGATGTCAAACGCCGCATTCAACTCGCGAACGCGAAACCAGGTCTCGTGCCCGGCACGCGAACGCCCCTCGATGGAGAGGTGCGGCGTGTCGATGGTCACGAAGTCTTTGTCGGACATGTGGTGGGTCAGTAGATTAGTTGATGAGTAGATTAGTGGATCAGAGGATTCGTCGATCGGTGGATTCGTCGATCGGTGGATTCGTCGATTCGTTAATCGTCGGCCAGGAAGTGGCCGGCTCTAATCCTCTAATCCACGAATCCACTGATCTACGAACCTTCTAATCCACTGATCCCCCCACGTACAATCCGCCGCTCATGTCGACCGAAGTCATTACCGACCCTGAGGCGCTCGCGGCACTCGAACGCGAATGGCTCGATCTCTGTGTCCGCACCCCCGGCACAACGCCGTTTCAGACGCCGATGTGGCTCATTCCGTGGTGGCGTGCCTTCGGCTCGAACGACCTGGCGGTGATCGCCGCCCGCGGCGAGAGCGGCCTCGAGGCGCTGGCTCCTCTCTACATCATCCGCGACGATGATTCGGACGAGTCGCTGGGCGTCTTCCTCGGCACCGGCATCAGCGACCATCTCGACGTCATCGGCGACGCCTCCCTCGTGATCGGAGAGATGGCGCGGCTCCGTTGCCAGCTCTGGGACCTGCAGCAACTGCCGTCGTCGTCATCGATGCTGGCCGCTCCTCTGCCCGAAGACTGGGCTGACAACACCGAGGATCAGGAGCCCTGTCCCATCCTCTCGATCGCAGGAGCGGGTGACGATCTCGAGAACCTCGTCTCGACGCATTACCGCAAGAAGATCCGCTACTACCGCCGCGCGCTGGAGCGAATCGGCGAGGTGCGCATCGAGTCGCCCACTCCGGAGACGCTCGACGATCTCCTCACCGCCCTCTTCGACCTGCACGCCGCCCGCTGGAAGCGCCGCGACCTCCCCGGCCTGCTCGCCGACGATTCCAGCCAGCAGTTCCACCGCGAAGTGGCCCGGCGCATGCTGAACGCCGGCATGCTTCGGCTCTATGCCACCCGCTGCAACGAGCGGATCGTAGCCGTCTTCTACGGCTACGCCTTCCAGGGAACGGTCTACTACTACCTGAGCGGCTACGACCCGGAGCTGGAAAAGCTGAGCATCGGCACGATCCTCGTCGCCCACGCCATCAAAGAAGCCGTCCGCGACGGCGCCACGACGTTCGATTTCCTCCGCGGCGCCGAGGAGTACAAGTATGCCTGGGGGGCGAAGGACCAGATGAACAAGCGGCGGCAGTTGTTCAAGGGGTGAACCGCTCCCGGAATGACAGATCGGCAATTTCGTTTAGGATTTCGCGTCACGCCAGATTGGGGAGTCGCCAAGCGGTAAGGCAGCGGCCTTTGGAGCCGCCATTCGGAGGTTCGAATCCTCCCTCCCCAGCCAGCGCGCCCGGCGCGCCTCGTTGGTTGGCCTAGCCTCCACCACCAGTTCGTCAGGTTGCATGAGTTGCGAGAGGCCATCGTCAGAGGTGGTCAGCGCGGAAGACTGTCGTAGATGACAGAGAGATCGAGCGTCGCACCCGAGACGAGCTTCACGATGCCTTCCCTCACGTCGAGATACTCCCAGCCTCCTGACTTCAGGCGACGGTAAACTTCAATGCGGGATTCCTGGCCGACGAGGACGTACTCCTGCAGAGACGGGATGCGTTGGTAGTCTCTCCACTTGCTCCCGCGATCGACTTCCTCGGTCGACGGCGAGAGGACCTCGACGAGTAGCGTGGGATTGGTGATCGTAGTGCCGCTGCGGTCGGCGGCATCGAGCTCGATCGCCCCGCAGACCATCGAGATATCCGGGTACGTGGCTCTCCCCGTAGCGAGAACGCGCACCCGCATATCCGACTGAAACGCAGTGCATCCGGAAGGGCGAGTGTTCTCCAGGGCGGCGCTGATCCTCGAAGCGAGGGCGCTGTGTCGCGGTGATCCACCCGGAATTGCGAGGATATCCCCATCTTCGAACTCATGTTTCAACTCGCTGTCGTGCTCATATGCGAGATATTCGTCGTAGGTATAGCTGTAGCGCGTGCGAGGCAACGGCTTGGTCATCGCGTGCTCAGGATAATCCTCCGTATCCCCCACGTCGCATTCGGGGAGTCATTCCGAGTAGTATGTCGGGCAATCCTTCTTTGCCCACGTTTCGGTGACCCCCAGTTCATCGATGCATGGTGCCGAGCGTCCACTCTTCAGCATCGGTCAACACAGGCGGTTCTCCATGTACCCTGGTCGAAGTCGCGTCCGCTGCGTGGGCAGCGCCGCAGTCGTTCTTTGTCTGCTGGCAGCAACACTGGCTCTTGGCGTTGAGGCTCGCAGTCCCTCGGACGCTGAACGGGCGGCGGTGTCGGTCGTGGCCGACTATCTCGTTCGCGGCCCTCAGGCCGTCCTCGACCAGCTTGCATCGACCTCGCCGTTGCGCCGGCTCCCCGCCAGCGACGCGCTTGCAGAGATCGAGGCCCGTCTCGGCCCTCCCGCGGGCGCGCGTTGGGAACTGCAGACCGTGGTGCCGGCGCTCAAAGACAAGCGAGCCGCGTTCGCCGTGGCCTTTCCCTCCGGCGTCGACGATGACATTTTCTTCGACCTGGTCAATGAGGGCGGCGCGATCCGCGTTCTGAACGTTCGGACGCTCGCCGAGCCCTCCGATGCGGCTCCCCTCTTCTCGACCCCTTCGGTGACCACGTCGCCCGTTTCGACCGCGTCCGGCTCAGGACTGAAGCCGATCGATTTTGCCACGCTCGGTCTCATCGTCGTCGGAGTGCTGACCCTCCTCGGCCTTGGTCTGCTCCCTCGCGCGGCCGCGGGCGGCCGGGTCGCGTTGCTGATCGGTATGGCCGCGGGTTGCGGGACCGTCGGATTCGCGGTCTGGACCTCGTTTCTGGTCATGCCCGAAGTCAAGGCCTCACACGCGGTCGAGAAGCAAGGATTGCGGGATCTCGTCGGCCTTCGGCGGGCGGTCGCGGCCGGCGGCGACGGTGTCAGCGCGGCCCTTGCCGCGGCGCCCTCGAGCGGAGAGGCGGCAAAGGTTGCTGCCCTGTGGAAGGCGCAAAACGACCTCGTGCAGATGCGTCTGGACGATGTGAAGATGACGTTGAGCCGCTATCCGCAACCGTCGAATGTGCCGCTTGTCGAACTGCTGCGGGCACGGCTGGCACTCGTGGAAAACGACTCCTTTCGTGCGGTCGCGGCTTACCAGAACGCCATCAACATCGGACCTGGCCGTGACGGGCTTTGGATCGAGGCCGCCGAGGCATTCCTCAGCGGCGGTTACGAAGACCTCGGCAAACAGATGATGCACCGCGCCGCCGGCATCGGCTCGCGGAATGCCGTCATCTATTACAGGCGCGCGGTCGAAGACCTCGTCGGCGACCACCTCGCCGAGTCCGACGTGCAGTTCAAGGAGGCGTGGACGATGCTGCCGCTGCAACGGCGGCACCTTGTGGGCACGGGCCTGCTCTCCATGATGGTTCGCCAACAGGACAACAACGCGCTCGTGAGCCTCAGCACGCCGGATGAGGCGACGTTCGCCGCGCCGGACGTGTCGACGCGCGCCATCACACTGCCGCCGGGAACCATCGCGCGCGTGTCCGGCCAGATGTTCGAGATCGCCATCGGTGACGGCGGCCTGATCGTGCCGGGCGGCGCGGCGATGGCGCCGGTAAACGTGACCGTTGTCGATGCCGGGGCGTGGGAACGCATCGGCGAGGAAAAGGCGTTGGCAAACGTCGCGGGCCTGATCAAGGACGCGGCAACGCCGGGCGCGTACATGCAGCCGGTGCTGCGCGGGCGGATCCTGCGCGCGGCGCAAGCGCTTTCCAACCGCAACCGATGGAGCGACGTCGCCGCGCTGACCGCGGGGATCAGTCTGAAATGGCAGTTCATCGACACGAGAGTGGTCCTGCTGCGGGCCGAGGCATTACGCCGTCTGGCGCGGGAACAGGAAGCAAAGCAGGTCGTGGTCGATCTGGCCACGAGCCAGGTCGTGGCGCGGCGCAACAACGCCGCCACGTACGAGGAGATCGGCGAAGCGCTCTCTTCGTACGATGAGTTCGACTCCGCGATCGGCATGTTCTCGAAGGCCAAGGCCCTCCAGGCCGGCGATCAGTTCGACACCATGCGCATCGAGCAGGTGGCCATGAACCGGGCCCTGGCGAAACGCTACAGCGTCTACGAGTCGCCGCACTTCCACGTCCGTTATCCCGGCGGCTCGATCGTCGGCAACGCCGTGGCCATCTCGAAAGTCCTGGAAGCCGAGCTGACCCGCCTGCAGCGCTGGGTGCCGGTCGAGAACTTCAAGCCGGTCGTGGTCAATATCGTGCCGTGGAATGAGTTCCGAACCATCTACGCGCAGGGCGGAGACATTCTCGGCTTCTACGACCGCGCCATCACCGTGCCTCTTGCGGAGATCAACCGGCTCGAGCCCGAGATCACGGCCATCGTGACGCATGAGCTCTGCCACGCCCTGATCGCCCAGGCGACCCACGATCAGGCGCCGCACTGGTTCCACGAAGGCCTGGCGCAGCGGGTGGAGATGATCCCCTACTCCCCGAACGCCTTCAACATGTACGACGACAAGAAGCTGTTCGCTCTCTCCGTGCTCGATCCCATCCTCACGCAGGCGCGCGACGGAGGGATGATCGTGGACGCCTACATCGTGTCGGAGACGTTCATCCGCTATCTCGAGTCGACGTACGGAGACCGTGCCATCAAACAGTTGCTGGCGGCCTTCGCAACCGGTGCGACGACCGATGAGGCGTTGCAACAGCTCACCGGTACGACGGCCGCGGCGGTCGACACCAACTTCCGCAAATGGGGCCGAAGCGAATCGCGCGTGTTTCAGAATCCGCCGCCGATTCTCTACCAGCTCGCCGGCGAGAACCTCGTCCAGGTCGCGGAGCCGGCAGAGCCCCCCAAACGCCTCCAGGGCGGAGCGCTGCATCGGGGCAGTAAGGAGCAACCATGACGAACTTCCTGCATCCGATCAACTATCAGGGCTACATCCTCCCCACGAAGGCGTTTCCGTTGGTCGCGGCCTTGCTGCTCTGGGCCGTTCTGGTGTTGCTCGCAATCGTGTGGCCGCGGCGCCGGCGAGGCTGGACGCTCGACG
>DATLWH010000599.1:0-6970 GCA_035576505.1 Thermoanaerobaculia bacterium
TCCGGCGTCGAAGAACGTCCGTTTCAAGGCGGGCAAAGACCTGCGTGAGGCGGTGAACACGAAGTGGGGCAAGGGCCGGAAGTAGGCCCGCTCCCGGGGTCCGTTGAAGCGCCCCGCCGTGGCGGGGCGTTTTCATTTTATGGCGGTCATCAATACGCGAACGTCGTGGAGTGAGCGGCAGACATGCCTGGCCATCGCCGCAATCTCCTGCGGCGGTTCGATGAGATCGGGAACGATGATGACCTCCATCCCGGCGGCGCGCGCGGCGCGGACACCGGCCTCGGAGTCTTCGAGCACAAGACAGTGGCCCGGCTCCACGCCGAGGCGCTGCGATGCCAGAAGGAAGAGATCGGGCGCCGGCTTCGAATGGGTGACCTCGTCGCCGAAGGCAAACGCCGCGAAGCGCCCGGCCAGATCGCCGAGGCAGCGAAGCGCGACCGAACGGGGAGTCGATGTTGCCAACCCCCGGGCCATGCCGAGGCTTTCGAGGAGGTCGAGCAACTCGATCGCCCCCGGCTTGCGCGGGAGCGGCGCGAGGTCGAGGCGGCGGTCCCAGTCGCGCTGCCAGCGCTCGCGGAACTCATCGAGCGGCAAGGCCTCACCGAAGCGCTCCCGCAGCAGGCGCTCCGCTTCCTCGTTGCCGCGCCCGACGAAACGCGCGTAGAACGCGTCATCGATGGGGCAGCCCAGCTCTGCCGCCGCCGTTTGCCATGTCACGCGGTAGAGCGGCTCGCTGTCGAGCAGCAGACCGTCCATATCGAAGATGACCGCCAGCGGCTTCAAACCCACGCCTTCGGTACGAAGAGGCGTTCGAAGAGATTGATGGCGTAGCGGTCGGTCATGCCTGCGATGAAATCGATGGCCAGCCGCTCCACGGGCTCGTCTCCGGCAGGATTGAGAAACTCGTCAGGGTGCGCCGTGACGTGCTCGAACAACGCCGTCAGCGTCCGTTGCGCCTTCACGAACTCATTGCGCACGGCCGGGGTCAGATACATGTTCTGGAACATGTACGTCCGCAACTCTTCGAGCGCGCCGAGGACCTCGGCGGACATCGAGATCGACTCGTAGCCGCAGGCCAGGGTGGAGTCGATCACGTCGCGCACCATCCGGTCGATCCGCTCGCCGGCGCTGTTGCCAAGCGCTTTCCGGATCTCTTTCGGGATGTCGTCTTCGCTCAGCACTCCGGCGCGGATGCCGTCATCGATGTCGTGATTCACGTAGGCGACGATGTCGGAGATCCGGACGATGTCCCCTTCCAGCGTGAGGGCGCGCGCCTTCGGGCGGCGCCGCAGCAGCTCGCCTTTCTCCCCCTTCGAGTGTTTGAGGATGCCGTCGCGCACTTCGATGGTGAGGTTCAGCCCGCGCCCATCGTTTTCGAGCACTTCGACGACGCGCACCGACTGGCGGTAATGGTCAAAGCCGCCTTTGACCAGCTTGTTGAGTGCCGCTTCGCCCGCGTGGCCGAAGGCGGAGTGTCCCAGGTCGTGACCAAGGCCGATCGCCTCGGTGAGGACCTCGTTCAGGCGCAGCGATTTGGCGATCGTCCGCGCGATCTGGGTGACTTCGAGCACGTGCGTGAGCCGCGTCCGGTAGTGGTCGCCCTCGGGTGCGAGGAAGACCTGGGTCTTGTGCTTCAAACGCCGGAAGGCCTTGCAATGAATGATGCGGTCGCGGTCGCGCTGATACGACGGGCGGAGATCATCCTCCGGCTCGTCGCGGTCGCGCCCACGGGTCTCGGCGCTCCGCGCCGCACGCGCGACCATCGTGTCGCGCTCGATGTTCTCGAGCATCTCGCGGATGGATGTCATGCGCGCACACTCTACCGGAACGGGCCTCGCGTCCGGAGCGCTGATGTCCTCGCCAGCGCTCCGATGGCGATCACACGACCAGCTCGCCTCGCACAGTCGTGACGGCGCGGCCGCCGAGTTTCACGCGATCCCCGACGAGCCGGACGTGGATGGCGCCGCCGCGTGGCGAGGCTTGAAACGCGTTCATCTCATCCTTGCCGAGCTTCTGCGCCCAGTAGGGCGTCAGGCAGCAGTGCGAAGATCCCGTCACAGGATCCTCATCGATCCCCGACCCGGGAGCGAAGAATCGCGAGATGAAGTCGTACTCGCCACTGCCTCGGCTGGTGACGATGATGCCGCGCACGGGCAACTGCCTGAGAACAGAGTGGTCGGGCTTGAGGCTCCGCACCTCTGCCTCCGTCGGCAACTCGACGAGGTAGTCGAACTGATTGCGCCCGACGTAGGTGGCGTGCCTCGTGCCGAGGGCGTCGAGCAGACCGGCAGGGGCGGCGATGGTCTCCTCGCGCTTGGCGGGGAAATCGAGCTCGATCAGATCGCCGGCACGTTTCGCCGTCAGAACGCCGCTGCGCGTGTGAAACCGCAGCTCGGCGTCGCTGCTGATCTTCTCGGTCCAGATCGCATGTGCCGAGGCCAGCGTGGCGTGGCCGCAGAGATCGACCTCCACGGCCGGCGTAAACCAGCGCAGCGCCCAGCCATCAGCATCCCATCGGAGGAACGCCGTCTCGGCGAGGTTCATCTCGGCCGCGACATTCGCCATCCAACGGTCATCCCGCTCATCTTTCAGGAAGCAGACGGCGGCGGGATTACCCTTGAACGGCTCGCTGGTGAAGGCGTCGATCTGAAGGAGGAGCATGGGTGCGGTCTCGCGGTTGCGTGGTCTCGGGGTGAGGCCGCGCAACTGCGCGAGCCGCGAGAGACCACGCAACCGCGTTCCATCAGAATCCCTTTACCTTCGCCGCCTTCTTGTACATCAGCCATGTCGCGAAGAAGCCGATGACGATCACTCCGGCCGCGCAGATGTCGCGGGCGGGGTTGCTGTACATCGTCGCCCCGTAGTGGTAGCTGATCATGAAGAAAACGAGGGGAACCGACATGTACGTGTTGTGGCGGGATCTGAGGCCGGCGATCTTCACCTCGGGCGAGTCGGCGGCCAGAGGCGTGCCGGCCTTCAACGCGGAGATGATTTTCTTCTGGTTGGGCCAGATCACCATCCAGACGTTCAACGCCATGATCGTGCCGAAGATCATTCCGCCGTGGACATAGAGCGCACGCGCGCCATAGTGGCCGCAATGCTCGAGAATCAGCCAAACGCCCGCATAAAGCACGAGGCAGATCGCCGCGGCGACGACCTTGTTCGAGAGTGCCTTCATGATCGCGTTGTAGAGGAGGAAACCGACCGCGAGCGTAACGAGCACGATTGCGAGCCAAAGCCATGGGTTGTGCCATGGCGTGTCGTCCTGGAAGCCGCTCTCGAAGAGCTCCTGCCGTGACTGGTAGTAGACGATGCCGGCGAGCAGGATGCCCGTGATCCAGGTCCACGCGGCACCCCAGCGGAACCAGAAAAGGGCGCGCGGCAAGAGCTCAGGATTGACGGCTTTCTTGGTCGGTCCGTCGATCGTCGGCTGGAAGTAACCATTGACCCAGTTGAAGAAATACAGGTGTCCGATCCACACGATGCCGGCCACCACGTGTGCCCATCGGAAGACAAGGTTCAGGATCGTGTTGAGTGGTTCGTGCATGCGCTCTCCTCAATCTCTACCGTTTGCGGTAGCCTGCGCCCGATTATATGACGTCCCATGAATTCGAGGGCCGCGTGGCCGTGGTCACGGGCGCATCGTCGGGGATCGGCCGTTCCACCGCGGAGATGCTCGCGGCACGCGGAGCTCTCGTGGCCATCTTCGCCCGTTCCCTCCCGGCGCTCCAGGCGATGGCGAAAGCGCATGGGGAACGCATGCTCGCCGTCGGGGGCGACATCAGCGAGCCGGAGGCGGTCGAACGGCTCTTCGCGGAGACGGAATCGCGCTTCGGCCACTGCGACATCCTCATCAACTGCGCCGGGATGATCGATCCGAAGCCGCTCGCCGATGTGACGCTCGATGATTGGGACCGGATGTTCGCCGTCAACGTACGCGGCACCTACCTGGCCACCCGGCGGGCGCTTCCGGCGATGGTGGCCAGGCGCGGCGGCGCCATCGTCAACGTCGCCTCGATCTCCGGCGTGCTCGGGCCGGAGAAGTTTCCGGGGTTCGTTTCGTATTGCGCCAGCAAGGCGGCCATCATCTCCATGACCGAGGCGTTGGCGGTGGAGGTCAAGCAGGATGGCATCCGCGTCAACAGCGTCAGCCCCGGCTCGGTCGACACGGGCATGTGGGCCGCGGCCAGCGGCGGAGCCCCGGCGGCGATGACGCCGGACGACGTTGCCGAGGTCATCTGCTTCCTCGCTTCCGAACGGGCGCGCGCTGTGAACGGGCAGGACGTGCATGTCTACTCCTCGTGAGCAGAGGCCAACCTACGCCGCGATCGACCTCGAGCGCTTTGACCACAACGTCGAGGTGATCGCGCGGTCGCTCCCCGATGGCGCGCGGCTCGTCCCGGTGCTCAAAGCGAACGGCTACGGCCACGGGGCCGTGGAACTGGCCAAACGCCTGACGCCCGACCGCGTGGCAATGATCGCGGTGGCGCTCCTCGAGGAAGCGCGTGAGCTGCGATCTGCCGGGATCACGCTGCCGCTGCTCGTGCTCGGGCCGTTGACGAAGCAGCAGATCGCGTCCGCGCTGGACGACGAGGTCACGATCGGCGTCGTCGGCCCCGAGGAGCTCGCGCTCGTCTGCGCCATCGCGCGCGAGCGGGACGTGATCATCCATCTCAAGCTCGATTCCGGCATGGGAAGGATGGGTGTGACCGACGCCGAGCTTCCTGAGGTGATTGCGATGATCCGCGCCACTCCTCGGCTGCGGATCGGCGGCATCTACACGCACCTCGCCAACGCCGATGATGCCGCCGATCCCTTCACGGAGACGCAGATCGCCCATTACGACGCGATGCTCGCGGCGCTCCGCGATGGCGGAATCGAGGCGCCGCTCCATCACTTTGCCAATTCCGCTGCCACGCTGCGCGGACTGGTGCGGCCCGGCGACTTTGCACGCGTCGGGATCGCGCTGTACGGCCCGGAGCCGATCACGATCGCGGCCGGCACGATCGAGCCGCTGCTTCGCTGGCGCACCGAAATCATGAGGCTCAAGGAACTGCCGGCCGGTCACGCCGTCGGCTATGGCACGACGTTCCACACGAAGCGCCTCAGCCGCATCGCAACGCTACCTGTGGGATACGCCGATGGCTACGACCGGCTGCTCTCGAACAACGCCGACGTTCTCGTACGCGGCCGGCGCGCTCCGGTAGTCGGGCGGGTGTCGATGGATCTCGTCACGATCGACGTCACCGGGATCCGGGATGCCGCCGTCGGCGACGAGGTCGTGCTCCTCGGAGACGGCATTACCGCACAGGAATTAGCGATGAAGACGCAAACGGTGTCGTATGAAGTCTTTTGCCGTATCAGCGCACGCGTGCCGCGCGTTTATCGGCCCGCACGCCCGGCAAGGTAGTCTCGCGTCAGGATTGGAAATCGTGGACAAGAGCGACAGTTCTCGCGCACAAGGCAGCCGCGATAGCGGCTTTGAGATGGTAGTCAGGGGTGCGAGCGTTTTTTGCGAGCAACCCCTGACCGATGTCAATGCATGTCGTGCCGCGTCAGCGGCACTGGAGCGTCACCGGCCAACTGTGACTCCGGTGCCGCTGACGCGGCACACAACGAGGGCACCTCGTACCAGGGGTGCTCGCAAAGAGCGCTCGCACCCCTGGCTATCCTCTTTGAGCCGCTATCGCGGCGAGACGCAACCGGGGGTTCTCCCTCATTTTCGGGTACGCTCCCGCTTCGCCGAATGAACATCCTCGAACGGATCGGCCGCGTCTTCATCCGCCTCTTCGAAGAGACCGGCCTCTGGTTCCGGATGCTGTTGCGGACCATCCTCTGGACGTTCCGGCCGCCGTTCGAAGGGCTGGAGTGGTTGCGGCAGATGGTGCGGGTCGGCGTCGACTCCATCCCGGTGGTCTTCCTGACGACGATGTTCACCGGCATGGTGATGGCGCTGCAGACGTACAACGGTTTCCATCGAGTCCACGCCGAGAATTTCGTCGGCAGCGTGGTGGCGCTGGCCATGCTCCGCGAGCTCTCGCCGGTCCTGGTGGCGCTGATGGTGACCGGGCGCGTCGGTTCGTCGATGGCGGCTGAGATCGGGACGATGCGGGTCACCGAGCAACTCGATGCGCTGCAGGCACTGGCCACCGATCCGGTGCAGTATCTCTTCGTTCCCCGCGTGATCGCCGGCATCGTGATGCTGCCTCTGCTGACCATCCTGGGCGATGCCCTCGGCGTCGGCGGCGGCTATCTCGTCGGCGTGAAACTGATGGGAGCGAACCCGGTGGTCTACGAACAGAACACCTATCAATTCCTGACCATGAACGACGTCTGGAGCGGCCTGATCAAGTCCGCCTTTTTCGGGTTGATCCTGACGCTCACCGGATGCGTGCGCGGTTACTACACCAAGGGAGGAGCGGAAGGAGTAGGACGGGCCACGACTGCCGCGGTCGTGAGCGCGTCGCTAATCATTCTTCTGACTGATTTCTTTTTGACGAAGCTGTTGTTTTGAGTTGCTGAGTTGCTGAGTTGCATGGTGGCAGAGAAACCTAGCAACTCAGCAACCCAGCAACCCAGCAACCGACCTTCTAAGCCATGAACGGTAATACCGACACCCCCACCATCTCCCTCCAGCACGTCGACAAGACGCTGGGCGGGCATAAGGTTCTCGACGACCTGTCGATCGACATCGGCCGCGGCGAGACGGTGGTGATCGTCGGTGGCTCGGGCGTCGGCAAGAGCGTGACGCTCAAGCACATGATCGGTCTCATGAGGCCGGACCGCGGGCATATCCTGATCGACGGTCAAGACATCAGCGAGATGAAAGAGGTGGAGCTGAACCGCTTCCGCCGCAAATTCGGGATGTCGTTTCAGGAAGGGGCGCTCTTCGACTCGATGTCAGTCTTCGAGAACATTGCTTTCCCGCTGCGGCGCCATACGAAGTTCACCGAGACGCAGATCCGCGAAC
>DATLWH010000600.1:0-5713 GCA_035576505.1 Thermoanaerobaculia bacterium
CTCTATGTCGAGGTGGACGGGCCGGATCGCAAGGAACGGATTACCGCCATTCAGACCACCACCGGAATGCAAACCATCACCAGTCCCGCCGCAATCGCTTTCGATGGCCAGCGTCTCCTCGTCGCTTGTTACAACGTCGAAATCGATGTGACTCATCTCTCCTGGTTTCGCGGGTCGGTGCAGGTCCGACCATACGATGCGGTCTGGTTGGCACCTCCGGTCACCATCGGGACGATCTGGGAACCGTCGATACCCGTCCGTCCGAGCATCGCCTCCGATGGCCGGCGCTTCGTCATCGTGTGGCGTTCATGGAACGGTGAGCATTACGAGGTGAACGGCGCAATCATCGACAACAGCACGCTCGTTGTGACGCCGCTCGACATCGCGCGCGGCCCAAACGATGCGCTCGAGCCGGGCATCGCAGCGATCGCGCCTGGCCGTTTCCTCATCACGTGGACGTCGCTCACGGCCACCGAGTGGCGTCTCGGGGCGCGCTTTCTCGAATTCGGAGAGACGCCGATTCGTCTAAGGCCATCGCGCTGACTCCTAAATGTCGCGCAGGACGTGGCCGTGCTCGAAGCGATGCTTCCCCTCGCGCGGGATCGCTTCGTCATCGCGACAGATCAGGACGTTACGCAATTCAACCGGTGCGGTGATCTCGACTCCATGCGCGACAACGCATGATTCGAGCACGACCCCTTTGGCGATGTGGCAATCGTCCCAGACCACAGTGTCGGTCAGCCTTCCTTCGATGACGGAACGCTCACCGACGATGCTGCGCGAGATCGTGCCGACGGCTCTGCCGGTGTCGTGAATGAGCGAGTCGCCGGCGACGTGGGTGCCGCGCGGAATTGCAAGTTGTCCTCGCACCATGAGGTCGAGCAGCGTGCGCGACGCGGCCACGTAGCGTTGCGGCGTTCCGATGTCGAACCAGATGCCGTCGTCGACGACGCCCGCGATCTGCTCGTGGCCGCTGTCGAGCAGTGGCTGATAGACCTCGTCGACGATGCCGGAAAAGTCTTTCTCAGGCAGGTAGTCGAAGATGCGGTTCGAGATCAGATGAGTTCCGGAGAACATCAGCGCCTCGCCGGTTCCTCTGCCGAAACCGGTGACGCGATTCTCATCGAAATAGACCGGCGTGAAGCGATCGCCTGCCGGTGGATGGCGCAGCGTCAATGCAGCCAGAGCATCCTTCCGCGCCGCGCGCACGGCGTCGTACGGCGGGAACTGGATCGTGTCACCGTTGATGAGGAGGAACTCGGGGTCGCGCTCCAGAAGACTCCGCACCCGTCGTACCCCGCCGCCCGTCCCGAGAATCTCCGGTTCGTAGGAAAACTCGAACCGCGCGTCCGTAAATCGGGCAAGAAGAAGCCGCTCGATCGGCTCGGGAAGATGGTGCAGGTTGACCACGAAATCGCGGATGCCGAAGGCAAGCGACGATTCGATGGCCCACGCCACGAGCGGCTGTCCGCACATCGGCACGACCGGCTTCGGCAGCGCGTACGTCACCGGCCGGAGGCGCGTGCCGTAGCCGGCGGCAAGGATCATGGCCTTCATGAGAAGGATGAAGGATGAAGGCTGAAGGCTGAAGGAACCACTTCATCCTTCAGCCTTCTGCCTTCATCCTTCAAAGCGCCTCCGGCGGAAAAATCATGTTCTCGCCAAGATCGGGCCGTGTGCGCCGCGCCAGGCGATAGAGATCGGCGTACGTCTGCCGGATGGCCTGCTCCATGGTCATCCCCAACTCGGCGGCGATGGTGCGGATGACGTCGATCGGCCCTTCGATCTCGAAGTAATCGCCGATGGGGGTGCGGTCGAGGACGACTTCGACCTCTTTGATGCGCCAGACCTCGCGGAACTTCTGGTAGCGGAAGACCGGCTTGTAGCCGAGGGCGTCGAAGAGCTGGATGGCCAGCTCGAAACTCTCCACGCCCGTCTGCACCTCTTCGCGCGACTTCACGCCCCCCTCGATCGACATGGGACCCTTGTAGGTGGCGATCGAGTACTTGCCGAACTTGCGCACGCGCAGCAGCGAGCCTTTCGTGCGCAACTCACCACGCCGGTCGAGCACGATGTTGTCTTCGAACGTCTCGGGATAGAGACGCTTCGCGCCGATGTCGTGCAGCATGCGCACGAGCTCCTGGCGGTCCTTGAGGGCGAATTTGACTTCGATTTCCTGGGCCATGGTCAAAGGCAGAAGGCAAAAGGCTGAAGGCAGAAGGCGAAGTGATTCATCCTTCCGCCTTCTGCTTTCTGCCTTCTGCTCTCAGCACCTCCACTCCCGGCAGCGTCTCGCCTGAGATGAACTCCAGCGACGCACCGCCGCCTGTTGAGATGTGGCTGATGCGGCCGGCGTATCCGGATGCTTTCACGGCCTCGACCGATTCGCCGCCGCCGACCACGGTGATCCCTTCGGCTTCGGCGACAGATCGGGCCATGGCCATCGTCCCCTTCGCGAACGCTTCTTTCTCGAACACGCCCATCGGCCCGTTCCAGAAAACCGTCCGTGCGCCGTTGAGTACCGCGTCGTAGGCGGCGATCGTCTTCGGACCGATATCGAACGCCTTCTGAGCCTCCGTGAGTCCGCTCGAAACCTCGACTGTCTCGATCACTTTCGGCTGCTCCAGATCGTCGGCGACGATCAGATCGACCGGCAGGGTCACGTTCGTGATCCGCTTCGCGACTTCGATCGAATCCTGATCGACGAGCGAGCCGCCCATTGCCACGCCCCGTGCGGCGAGGAACGTGTTGGCCATCCCGCCGCCGATGAGTACGGTGTCGGCCAGCTTGACCAGTGCCTCGAGCGGCTCGATCTTGCCGGCGATCTTCGCTCCGCCGAGGAGGGCCACGAAGGGACGGTCGGAAACGTTCGTGATCTTCTGCAGGAACTCGATCTCCTTCGCCAAGAGGAGACCGCCGGCCGTACGCGCTTTGTCGAAGAGTCGCGGCAGCGCTTCGATCGAGGCATGGGCGCGGTGACAGGCACCGAAGGCGTCGTTCACGTAGTAGTCCGCAAGCCTGCTCAACTGTTCCGCGAAGGTGCGGTCATTCGCTTCCTCACCGGCATGGAAGCGAAGGTTCTCGAGCAGCAGCACCTGCCCAGGCTCCAGAGCCGACGCTTTGGCATCGGCGTCGTCGCCGATGCAGTCATCCGCCCACTGCACGGCGAGGCCCAGAATCTCGGCCAGCTTCGCTCGGATCGGCTCCAGCGAGTACTTCTGCTTCCGCTCCCCCTTCGGCCTGCCGAGATGGCTGGCGATCACGATGGCGGCACCGGCATTGCGGAGCCGGCGCAGCGTCGGCAACGTCTCCTCGATGCGGGTGGCGTCGGTGATCCGCGTCCCATCGAGCGGCACGTTGTAATCGACACGATAGAAGACGCGCGCGCCGACGGAAAGCGAAAGGTCATCGAGCGTCCGGATGGTGATCATGCGTGCTGCAGCGACTCCTTCTTCACGCGCGCCACATGGGCGATGAGGTCGAGAATGCGATTCGAGTAGCCCCACTCGTTGTCGTACCACGCCAGCACCTTGTGCATGTGCGGGTCGACGGAACGGGTAAAGGTCGTGTCGACGATCGACGAATAAGGGTTGTGGTTGAAGTCGACCGAGACGAGCTGTTCGTCGGAGTAGGTCAAGATGCCCTTCAGCGCTCCATTCGCGGCGTCGCGCAGAGCCTGGTTGATCTCGTCGTCGCTGGCCGGCTTCTCCGTGCGGAACGTCAGATCGACGAGGGAAACATTGGGAGTGGGCACGCGGACGGAAATGCCGTCGAACTTCCCCTTCAACTCCGGCAGAACCAGACCCACAGCCTTGGCCGCCCCGGTCGTGGTCGGGATCATCGACAAGGCGGCGGCGCGGCCGCGCCGCAGGTCTTTGTGCGGGAGGTCGAGGATCTCCTGATCGTTCGTATAGGAGTGAATCGTCGTCATGATGCCCATCTCGATGCGAAAGTTCTCGTGAAGCACCTTGGCCACGGGCGCCAGACAGTTGGTCGTACACGAGGCGTTGGAGATGATCTTGTGCGCGGCCGGATCGAAATCGTTTTCGTTGACCCCGATGCAGACGGTGACGTCGGCGTCCTTCGACGGCGCGGAGATGATCACGTGCTCGACCGAGTTGCGCAGATGCCGTGATGCCTTCTCCCTGGACGTGAAGCGGCCCGACGACTCGACCACGATCTCCACGCCGAGATCGCTCCAGGGGATCTCCCTCGGATCGGGCGACGAGTAGACGCGCAGCTCCTTCCCGTCGACCGTGATGCTCCCCTCGACGTGGCGGACGTCGTTCGGAATCGTGCCATGAACCGAGTCGTACTTCAGCAGATACGCCAGCGTCGCGGCGTCGGTGAGATCGTTGACGGCGACGAATTCGATATTGAGATTGCGCTCGAGCGCGGCGCGGAGCACGTTGCGTCCGATGCGCCCGAAACCATTGACTCCTACCCTGACCATGGATCCTCCAGATGGCTTTACGACTGGCGCGTAGTATAACGACGCGTTTCATCTGCGAAGCTCATGCACGTTGAACCCATCCGCTGGCGCGGCGACGCGCTGGAGCTACTCGATCAGCGCCTTTTGCCACGAGAGGTTCTCTACCTCTCGTGCCGCGATGCGCACGAGGTCGCCGTGGCCATCCGCGACATGGTCGTCCGCGGGGCTCCGGCCATCGGCGTGTCGGCGGCGTTCGGCGTCGCGCTGGCCGCGCAACGGGGCGATGACGTCGATGCCGCCGCGGCGGAGTTGCGCGCCTCGCGTCCGACAGCCGTCAATCTGATGTGGGCACTCGACCGTATGCTCCGGGCTCGCGGCGCCGGCCGCGACCTGTCTGCCGAAGCCGAGTCGATGTTCCGCGAAGACGTCGAGGCGAACAAGCGCATCGGCCGATACGGTGCCGCGCTCCTCGGCGAATCCGTGACGGTCCTCACCCACTGCAACGCCGGCGCGCTGGCGACGGCTGGCTACGGGACCGCGCTCGGCGTGATCCGCGCGGCGGTCGAGGGAGGCAAGCGAGTGGCGGTCTTCGCGGACGAGACCCGGCCCTACCTGCAAGGAGCCCGGCTGACAGCATGGGAGCTCAAGCAGGAAAACATCGACGTCACGCTCATCACCGACAGTATGGCCGGGCATTTTTTCCAGCAGGGCCGCTTCGACGCGGTGATCGTCGGCGCTGACCGCATCGCCGCCAACGGCGACACGGCCAACAAGATCGGGACCTACACCGTGGCCGTGCTGGCGAACGCGCACGGCGTGCCGTTCTATATCGCCGCACCGTTGTCGACGATCGATAGGAACTGTCCGAGTGGCGAGGACATCCCGATCGAGGAGCGGAGCGCGGCGGAAGTGACGTCGATCGGCGGCGTGTCGATCGCGCCGGACGGGATCGGCGTCCGCCATCCCGCGTTCGACGTGACTCCGTCGCGGCTCATCAGCGCCATCATCACCGACCGCGGCGTGCTGCGCGCGCCCTATGACGAATCCATTCGAGGGGTGTTTCGATGACCGAAGAGCCGCCTGCTGAACCGGTTGCTGAGCCGCCTGAGCCGCCTGCTGAGCCGATTGCCGAGGAACAAAGTGCTGTTTCTCAGCCCGCGGCCACTCCGGAACAGCCGCCGGCCTCGGAACCGGCCCCCGCTGGGGGCGGCCCGGCAAGCGATGTCCGGGACGCCGGCCGGCCGCGCAAGCCGTCGCTGGCGATCACGCGGTTGATTCAGG
>DATLWH010000601.1:0-4619 GCA_035576505.1 Thermoanaerobaculia bacterium
CCGACTCGTTTGCCGGCATCACAGCGCTCGAGAGCCGCACAGGCCAGCCGTTCGCCATCATCTCGTTCTATCAGGCGTGGGGCGATCGTCCCGACGAATCGGAGTTCCCGCTCCGAGCCGTCTCCACCATCGACCGCCTGGGTTCGATTCCCATGATCACGTGGGAGCCGTGGGTGAAGGATTTCGATCCCGCGCTGCGGCCGAATCTTCCAAAGCCGGCGGAGCGCGAGTACGCCAGCCTGGCCGCGATCGCGCACGGCGACTACGACTTCTACGTCACGCGCTGGGCAACCGCGGCCGCGCAGTACCACAAGCCGCTTTTCCTCCGCTTTGCACACGAGATGAACGACCCATACCGCTATCCGTGGGGTCCGCAGAACGGCAACCGTCCCGACGACTTCATCGCCGCCTGGAAGCACGTCCACCTGATCTTCCAGAAGATGAATGCCACGAACGTGCTCTGGGTCTGGTCACCGCACATCTCGATGCCGTGGTTCGAGTACTACTACCCGGGCGACGAGTGGGTCGACTGGATCGGCACGGGCGTTCTCAACTACGGCGACACCGCGCCGTGGTCGCGCTGGTGGACCTTTCATCAGATCATCGAGAAGGCGTACCCCGCGCTTCTGAAACTGCACAAGCCGATCATGATCACGGAATTCGGCAGCGTGACCAGCGGCGGCGACGCCGCCCAGTGGTACCAGCAAGCCTTCCGCGACGCGCACGAGAAATACGGCGCGATCCGCTCGATCGTCTTCTTCAACCAGACCCACGACGCGACGCTGTCGACGACGCCGCTCAACTGGAGTCCGCTGCAGGACGTTGGCGCAACGCGAGCGGTCGCGGCGGAGATGCAGGCGCAGAATCGCGTGGCCAGGCGATGAAGAGCTTGCCCCTCGCGCTTCTGACGCTCCTCTTTTCCGTCGCCGCCGGCGCGGCCACCATCAGCGGGACGGTGACCGGCGACAGCAGCCAACCGCTCGGCTCGATGACCGTGGCCGCGTATACGGCCGCCGGCCTGCTCCAGTCGTCCGGCTCCACGACCTCGTCGGGCACGTATTCGCTGACCGTGCCCGCGGGCACGTATCACGTCCTGGCGTTCGATCCCGCGGGAGCGTTTGCGACGTCGTTCTACGCCGATGCCGATTCGTACGACACCTCGGCCTCCCTCGCGCTCACATCCGCGCAGAACGCCACGAACATAAACTTCCGTCTCGTGCATGCGGGATTCGCCGTCGGCCATGTCTCCGGACCCTCGGGCACGGGTCTGGCGAACATTACGGTTGCCGCCTACAACCTCTCCGGCACGCGGCGCGGGTTCACGACCACCGACGCCGCGGGAAGCTTCACGCTTGCGCTGCCTCCGGGAAGCTACAAGATCGCCGGCTACGACGCGGCGCTGGCGTACGTCACGACCTTCTTCAACAACGCCACGTCGTTTGATACCGCCTCTTCCATCTCCATCGCCTCGACCGCGTCAACGACGGCGAACCTGCAACTCCCGCTTGCCGCGAAGCTCACGGGACTGGTGAGCGACCGCGCCACCCTCGCACCCATCGCCAACGCGCGCGTGACGGTTTACGCAGGCGACGGCAGCATCTCCTCGCGGATGTTCACAGGCGGCGACGGCCGCTACGCGATCGCGCAAGCGCCCGGCGGGTTGCGCGTCGTCGTCGACGATCCTGCCGGCAACTACGCGACGACCTATGTGCCCGACGCCGAGTCGTTCTCGGCCGAACCGCAGGTCGGCGCCGCCGCGGGCCAGGCCGTAACGATCGACGCGACGATGGTGCGCGCCGGGCATCTGGCCGGCCGCGTGACCGATTCCGCTTCCGGAACGCCACTCGCCGGAATCACCGCCGTGGCGTACAACGACGATGGCACGACGCGAGCGTTCGCGGCGACAGACGCAAATGGTCTCTATTCGATCGTCGTTCCTCCTGCCGACTACCGCCTCGGCACGTTCGACGCGGCGCTGGTCTACCTGCCGCGGTTCTACGCGAATCAGGCGCTCTTCGCCGGCGCGGCCATCGCCCACGCGGTGACCCAGCAGACGATCAACGGCTTCGACTTCACGCTGTCGAAAGGCGCGCGCGTGACTGGCCACGTCACCTCCCGCTCGTTGGGCACAGCGCTCAACGCCATGACCGTTGGCGCCTACGATCCTGGCGGACAGCTCCTCGCTTCGGCGAGCTCCGATGCGTCGGGCCTCTACACGCTTCTTCTCCCGCCCGCGACGGTGAAGCTGCTCGCGTTCGACAGCTCCCTGCAGTTCGCCACGGCCTATTACCTCGACGCTCCGACGTTTGACACAACGCAATCACTGGCGCTCGTCGAAGGCCAGTCGCTCACCGCCGACTTCACGATGTCCGAGGCCGGAAGGATCAGCGGAGTCGTAATCGCGGATGGCACCTTCGCGCCGCTGGCGTCGATCGACGTGATCGTTTACGACACTAGCTTCCGTACGATCCTGGAAACGACGACCGACTCCGGCGGCTCCTTCCGTGTGGCCGTGCCGCCCGGCACCTACCTCGTCGCCGTCGCCGACGCCACCCATCACTACACCTCCGCCTTCTACAGCGGCGGCAGCGGTTCGATGATCAACGTCTCCGCCCATCAGGACGTGGGGCCATTGCAGTTTCGGTTGAGCACCGCGGTAACGCCATCGCGGCGTCGCGCGGTGAGGCAGTAGTTAAAACTCGATCTGCGCCCCCAGCTCCACCACCCGGTTCGGCGGAAGGCGGAAGAACCTGGCGGCGCTTTCGGCGTTGCGCATCATGGAGGCGAAGATCTTCTCGCGCCACATGGCCATGCCGCTGGGGCGGGCGGTGACGATCAGCGTCTCGCGGCCGAGGAAGTAGGTCGTGTCCATCGGCGGGATGGCCAGGTGGAGCTCCTTGCTGATGCGCTCGAGCAGGGCCGGGATGTCCGCCTCCTCCATGTAGCCGTAGCGGCAACTGATGCGGTAGATCCCCTCGCCGAGGTCGTCGATGTGAAGGCGTTCGTCGTCGCGGAGGTGCGAAACCTCCTCGGTCAGCACGGTCAGCAGCATCACCTGTTTGTGGAGCGCCTTGTAGTGCTTGAGGCTATGGAGAAGCGCGGGGGGAATGATCCCGCCGGAGCGGTGCATGAAGACAGCCGTGCCCGGGACGCGCACGGGTGGATGCCCGCGCAACGACTTGACGAAGTCTTCCGGCGTGAGGGCGTCTTCGCGAAGGCGGGCGTTGAGAATGTGCCGGCCCTTGCGCCAGGTGGTCATGAGGATGAAGACGACGGCGGCCACGAGCAGCGGAAACCAGCCGCCGTCGGCGATCTTGATCAGATTGGCGCCGAGGAAGGCCAGGTCGCCGAAGAGAAACGCGGCCGTGACCGCGCTGGCGCCGAGCGCGCTCCAGCCGAGGAGATCGCGAGCCACGAAGTAGGCCAGGACCGTGGTGATGATCATCGTCATGCTCACGGCCAGGCCGTAGGCGCCGGCAAGATTCGTCGAGCTCCGGAAGCCGATCACCAGCGCGATGGTGGCGCACATCAGAGCCCAGTTCACGGAAGGGATGTAGACCTGCCCAATCTCCGCGCGCGAGGTGTGGATGATCTCCATCCGCGGCAGATAGCCGAGCTGGATGGCCTGGCGCGTCAGTGAGAACACCCCGGAGATGATGGCCTGCGAGGCGATGACCGTGGCCATCGTGGCCAGCGCCACCAGCGGATAGAGAGCCCACTTCGGCGCCAGCAGATAGAACGGGTTGTGTGCCGCCAACGGCTGGCGGATCAGCAGCGCGCCCTGTCCGAAGTAGTGGAGGACGAGCGAGATGCCGACGATGCTGAACCAGTCGAGCTGGATCGGCTTCTCTCCGAAATGCCCCAGGTCGGCGTAGAGCGCCTCGCCGCCCGTGGTGACGAGAAAGACCGCGCCCAGGACCAGGAACCCCTGCATCCCGTTGTTGATGAAGAAGCGCACGGCGTGAATCGGATTCAACGCCCAGAGCACCGACGGCTGCCAGAGGATGCCGCGGATTCCCATCAGCGCCAGCGTGGAAAACCAGACGAGCATGATCGGCCCGAAGATGGCGCCGACGCCCGCCGTGCCACGCCGCTGAAAGAAGAAGAGAAGGATGAGGATGATGATCGTGAGCGGGACGACGTACGGCTTGAAGAAAGGCGTGGCGATCTCAAGCCCTTCCACGGCGCTGAGAACGGAGATGGCCGGCGTGATCATGCCATCACCGTAGAGAAGCGCCGCGCCGAAGACGCCGAGAACGATCAGCGTCGAACGCACGGCCGGCCCCCGCGACTTATCCAACCCCACCAGTCCCATCAGCGCCAGGATGCCGCCTTCGCCGCGGTTGTCGAAGCGCAGGACGTAGACGTGGTACTTGATCATCACGACGATGACGAGCGACCAGAAGATGAGCGAGAGGACGCCGAGGACGTTCGCCGGCGTCAGCGCCACCGGATGGGAGCCGTAGAAGCACTCGCGCATCGCGTACAGCGGGCTGGTGCCGATGTCGCCGTAGACGATCCCGAGGGCCAACAGCGAGAGCGACAGAAGGCGGCGACCTGTCGGCTCTTCGCGTTCGTGATGGATCGGCGCCGGAACCTCAGTCAAGCCTTGCTCTCCC
>DATLWH010000602.1:0-6568 GCA_035576505.1 Thermoanaerobaculia bacterium
CGGCGCGGATGTGTACCATCGGGTTGCCGGCAGCATCGAAAGCGTTTGGTAACTCGCCGGCCGGGTGTGGTCCGACCTGCTGATAGTCGCCGATCAGGACGTTGTCGAAGAGGAGGTCGTTCGCGTGGTAGAGCGGATCGGCCGGCGAACGGGCCGTGCAACTGGCGACGACGTCGATGGTCGCGTAGCCGATCGCACTCGCGTGCGTATTTCCGATCGCGGCGCACGAGCTCGAGGAGAAGGTGCCGGTCGTGAACGCGCTCCGCATCGCCGCGACGATGCTCTGCGGCAGTTGTCCGGGATTCGCCGCGCAGTCGAGAGGCGAGCGAAGGTTCGGGTTTGTGCTTGTGGAAAGCGCGCCGGGCTTCACCGCCGAGGTTGTCCCGCTCGGTGGCGCGATGATCCCTCGGACCAGAACATCGGCCAGATTGATGGCCTGTACGTCGTAGCCGGTGAGGAACAGATTGAACGTCAGCACCGGATAGGCCCAGTCGCTCCAGAGTGTGACGTGTGCGATCTGCGGGTAGCGCGTGACGTTCGTGACTGTAAAGAGCGTCGTCTGACCTGACGTGCCGCTGACATCGACCTCGAAATACGGCAAGAGCAGCGTGGCGGCGGGGCCGACCTTCACGTCGCAACTATCGTCATTGTTGATCGACGACGGCACTGCCGCCGAAGCGGTGCCAAACAGAAGGAGCGAGGCGACGAACAGAATCAGCGTCTTCATGGGGTGGGGTTGACGTTCGTACCGGTGCATTGCGTGGTCGAACCGTCGGTGAGCGTCTTGCCGGGCGGGCAGACGAAGACGCCGCCGGCGGGGCCTATCGGTGGGTCTCCCGGCAAACCTGCGTTGAAAGCCGCAGCGGGTGAGCAGCCGTTCCCCAGCGGCGCCGCGTCGAACTCCGCGGTCATCCGGTTTCCGCCGAGGTTGCCGAACATCGTCACGGTCACCCAGTTCTGGCTGGGGCGTGGATGTCCGAGGCGGGTGGCGCGATTCGTCGTCGTTACAGGAACGCCTCCTTGATCGCTCGTCACCGAGTAGGCCGGGGAACCGCCGTTGTTGAGGTTGAGATACAGCCAACCGCCGACGTCAGTACCACCGAGGCGCGGAATGGTGCGGCCGGCTGTGTTCGCCGAGTACGCTGCCGGCAGAATCGGAGGCCCAGACTCGCAGGGCGTACAGTTCCCTGGCGAGTCGAATGCGAACGGGTTCTCGTGCTCGTCGAAACGGACGAATTCACCGATCGGCATTTGGCCGGTCTTGACGTTCGAGGGGCACGGCGCGTCCGAGCCCACGACACCTTCCCGCCAGATGGCGAAGTTCGTCGCGAACGCGGTGGGGCCACCCTGAATGTAGCGTGCGGCAAAGGTGGACGGCAGTGGCTGGCGGCGGTCGATCGTCCGCGTCGCCGCAGGCGTGTAGCGGTCGTAGAACGTGTATGGCAACGCTGTGCCAACGTTCGAGCCTGCGCCACCGCCCTCGGGTGCCGCGCGGATATGCACCATCGGGTTTCCTGCTGCGTCGAACGCACTTGCCCTTCCGATCCCTGCCGGGCTGCCGCCAAGCTGTTGGTAGTCACCGATCAACACGTTGTCGAAGAGCAGATCGGTCGTGTAGTAGGTCGGATCGGTCGGCAGGAGGTTCGTGCAGTCGGCCACGACGTCAATCGTGGCGTAGCCTATGGCGTTCGCGTGCACATCACCCATGGTGCTGCACGCCCCCGTGCCGGGTCCGAAGTTGAGGACGCCCGTTGTGAACGCGATCCGAATTGCCGCGATGAGGCTCTGCGGCAGTTGTCCGGGATTCGCCGCGCAATCCAGAGGTGTTCGCAGGTTCGGGTTTGTGCTTGTGGAAAGCGCGCCGGGCTTCGCCGCCGAGGTCGTCCCGCTCGGTGGCGCGATGATCCCTCGGACCAGAACGTCGGCGAGATTGATTGCCTGCACGTCATAGCCGGTGAGGAACAGGTTGAATGACATCACCGGATAGGCCCAATCGCTCCAGAGCGTGACGTGCGCGATCTGCGGGTAGCGGGTGACGTTCGTGACCGTGAAGAGCGTCGTCTGACCGGACGTGCCGCTGACGTCGACCTCGAAGTACGGCAAAAGCAGCGTGGCGGCGGGGCCGACCTTCACGTCGCAACTGTCATCGTTGTTGATCGACGTTGGCACTGCCGCCGAGGCGGTGCCGCAGAGAACCAGCGAGGCGACGAACAGAATCATCGTCTTCATGGGGTCGGGTTGACGTTGGTTCCCGTGCACTGCGTGGTCGAGCCGTTCGTGAGCGTCGTGCCGGGAGGACAGACGAATACGCCGCCGGCGGGGGCGATGGGTCGGTTCATGGTCTGAAATGGGGAGGGCGAGCAACCGTTGCCCAGCGGAGCAGCGTCGAACTCGGTGCTCAAACGATTCGTGCCCAGTTTTCCGAACATCGAAACCGTCACCCAGTTCTGGCTCTGCCGAGGTCCGAAGAGAGTTGTCGAGCCCGCGGGTGAGAGGTTTGACGGCAGGTTCGTCGGCACCGGTACGCCGCCGACGTCTTTGGTTACCGAGTACCGGGTGGTGCCGCAGTTGCTGGCGTTGATATATAGCCAACCGGCCACGTCAACACCCCAGAAGGCTGGATACGTGACGCCGGCCGTGTTCGTGGAAGACGTCGCGGGAAGGGTAGGGTAAGCGGGGCAGCCAAAGTAACCGAAGCAAGAGAGGGTGTACGGGTTCTCATGCTCGTCAAAGCGGACGATCTCGCCGAAGGCCATGACGGCGTTGTTGATATACGACGCGCAGGACGCCCCCCCTCCGGTAAACCCTTCGCGCCAGATGGTGATGTTGGTCGCAAACGCATTCGTTCCGCCCTGGACGAAGCGCGCCGCGAAGGTGGCGGGCAGCGGCTGCCGGCGATCGATGGCCCGGCTCGCGGCTGGCGTGTAGCGGTCGTAGAAGGTGTACGGCAATCCCGTGGCCACGACGCTTCCGGCACCGCCGCCTTCCGGCACGGCGCGGATGTGAACCATCGGATTGCCGGCCGCGTCAAACGCGCTTGCCGCTCCGGTGCCTGCCGGGCTGGCGCCAATCTGCTGGTAGTCGCCGATCAGCACGTTGTCGAAGAGCAGATCCGTCGAGTAATAGAGAGGATCGGAGGTCATGAGGTTCGTGCAATTCGCCACGACGTCGATGGTGGCGTAGCCGATTGCGTTGGCGTGGACCCCACCCATGGTGCTGCACGCGCCCGTGCCGGGTCCGAAGTTGAGAACGCCGGTAGTCAAACCTGTGCGTATCGCCGCGGTGATGCTCTGCGGAAGCTGTCCGGGATTCGCCGTGCAGGTGAGAGGCGAGCGCAGGTTCGGGTTTGTGCTTGCCGAAAGCGCGCCGGGGGTGGTTACGGACGTCGTACCGCTCGGCGGTGCCACGAGGCCGCGCACGATGACGTCGTAGAGGTTGATGCCCTGTACGTCGTAGCCGGTGAGGAACAGGTTGAAGGACATCACCGGATAGGCCCAGTCGCTCCAGAGCGTGACGCGCGCGATCTGCGGGTAGCGGCTGACGTTCGTGATTGTGAAGAGGGTCGTCTGGCCCTGCTTCGTCGGGTTCGGGTCGACCTCGAAGTACGGCAAGAGCAGCGTGGCGGCGGGGCCGACCTTTACATCGCAACTGTCGTCGTTGTTGATCGACGACGGCACTGCCGCCGAGGCGGTGCCGCTAAGAAGGAGCGAGAGGAGGAACAGTCGTAGCGGCTTCATGGGATGGGGTTCCCATTCGTGCCTTTGCACGCGGCGGTCGAGCCATCGGTGAGCGTCGTGCCGGGCGGACAGACGAATATGCCTCCCGCGGGGCCGATCTGGCCCGCCCCAGAATTTGCGAAGGTCGTAAATGCCGCGGGCGAACAACCGTTGCCGAGGGAGGCGGCGTCAAACTCCGCGGTCATGTGGTTTCCGCCGAGGTTGCCGAACATCGTCACGGTCACCCAGTTCTGGCTGGGGCGTGGACCGACCGTCGTCGTCGACCCGGCCGGCGCGAGGCTCGTTAGGGCATTCGTCGGCGCTGGTACCCCGCCGACGTCATGGGTCACCGAGTAGGTCGTGCTGCCGCCGTTGTTGAGATTCAGGTAGAGCCAGCCGCCGACGTCGGCGCTCCCCATCGCCGGATACACCGAGCTGAGCGATGCCGTCGAAGAGGTGGCCGGGAGCGTCGAGATTGGGTAGATGCAGGTGCAGAAAAAACTCGCGAGGGTGTACGGATTCTCGTGTTCGTCGAAGCGGACGATCTCCGCGACGGGCATCTCGGCTGACGCCTTCGCATCCTCGCAACTCCCGCTTCCGAACCCCTCGCGCCAGATCGTCAGGTTCGTCCGGAAAGCGGTCGTTCCCCCCTGAATGAAGCGCGCCGCGTAGGTGGAAGGGAGCGGCTGGCGCCGGTCGATCGTGCGTGTTGTGGCCGGCGTGTAGCGGTCGTAGAAGGTGTAGGGAAGGGCGGTGATGACGCTCGAGCCGACGTTTCCACCCACGCCCCCACCCTCGGGCACTGCGCGCAGGTGGACCATCGGATTCCCCGCCGCATCGAAGGAGCTCGGAAGCTCGCCGGCGGGATGTGGGCCGATCTGATGGTAGTCGCCGATCAGGACGTTGTCGAAGAGAAGATCATTCGTGTAGTAGAGCGGATCGGTCGGCGAGCGCGCCGTGCAACTGGCCACGAGGTCCACCGTCGCGTATCCGATCGCGTTCGCGTGCGTGCTTCCGATCCCGGTACAAGAGGAGGAGCCCGTCGTGAGCGCACTCCGTATGGTAGTGACGAGGCTCTGCGGCAGAACTCCGGGGTTGGTCGTGCAACCGGAAGGCGTGAGGAGATTGGGGTTGGCGCTGTTACTCGCCGACAGGGTCCCCGGCGTCGTTGCCGAGGTGGTGCCGCTTGGCGGCGCAATGATGCCGCGGACCAGGATGTCGGCCAGGTTGATGGCCTGAACGTCATAGCCGGTGAGGAAGATATTGAACGTCAGCACCGGATATCCGAAATCGGTCCAGAGCGTGACGTGCGCGACCTGCGGGTAGCGGGCGACGTTCGTGACTGTGAAGAGCGTCGTCTGCCCGGACGTGCCGTTCACGTCGACCTCGAAGTATGGCAAGAGCAGCGTGGCTGCCGGGCCGACCTTCACATCACACGTGTCATCGTTATTGATGGTGGACGGGGACGTGGCAAATGCGGATGTTGCGACGAGCAGAAGGAGAGAGAACCATTTCATGATCGAGCACCCCCGGAACACAACGTATGCTCTTATGACATAAAAGTCACGGTTTTCCCTTGATTTTGTTTTGGCACGGGTGCGGAGGCGCGGGGTATACTCAGTGCAAACCGTGCCGGGAGGGTGTCGATGCAAGGTCTCACGCCGCTCGATATTCAGAAGCAGACGTTCGCGCGTGCTTTCAAGGGGTACAACCCCGACGAAGTGCGCGGCTACCTTCACCTGATCGCCGAGGAGATCGAAGGCCTGCTCCGAGACGTCGACCGGCTCTCGCGCGAGAACGCCATGCTGCGCGACGAGCTGGATGAGCACAACGCCCGCGAGCGCATCCTCAAAGACACGCTGCTTTCGGCGCAGAAGGTGTCGGAGGATGTGAAGGCCAACGCCCATAAGGAGGCGGAGCTGATCGTCAAGGATGCCGAGTTGCTCTCCGACCGCCTCACGTCCCAGGCGATGTCCCGCGTCGGCGATCTCGAGCGCGCCATTCAGGACCTCAAGTACGAGCGCCGCGGCGCGCGCAACCGGCTGCAGTCGATGCTCGACACGATGCAGCAGCTTGTCATGCTCGACGCTGAGCAGGAAGCGAACGAGCAGCCGATTACGGCGATGTTCCGGGCGCGGGAGTAGGGGGTCGGGTGTCGGGGGTCGGAGATAGAGAGCATCCTACGTTGCTATCCACTGCCTCCGACCCCCGACCCCCGACCCCCGACCCCCGCGCACTCCTCATCCGCAACCTCTCCCAGATCGCGACGCCCCTCGGCCGCGGCCCCGTGCGTGGCAGCGCCATGCGCAGGCTTTCGGTCTCCGGCGACGCCGTCATCGTGATTCGCGAAGGACGTTTCGCCTTTGTCGGACGTGAGGCCGATATCGACAACGAGCTCCGGGCCGCCATCGATGATGACTTCGACGCGCGGGGAGCGACAGCGCTTCCGGGCTTCATCGACTCGCACACGCACCTGCCGTTCGCCGGCTACCGCGAGACGGAATTCAACAGGCGCCTGCATGGCGAGACGTACGAACAGATCGCCGCATCCGGAGGCGGGATCGCGTCATCCGTGCTTGCCACGCGGCGGGCCACGCCGGAGGAACTCGTCGAGAACATCCTCGGCCGCGCCGAGACGATGGCGCGCCACGGCACGACCACCGCGGAAGCCAAGAGCGGCTACGGTTTGACCCTCGACGCCGAGCGGAAACAGTTGCTGGCCATCCGCGAGGCGAACGAACGCTCTCCGGTCCGGTTGATTCCGACCTGCCTGGCCGCGCACGATTTCCCGCCCGAGAGCCGCGGCAGCGCGGCGGCGCGCCGCGGCTACGTCTCGACGATCATCGGCGAGA
>DATLWH010000603.1:0-5472 GCA_035576505.1 Thermoanaerobaculia bacterium
CGTTCCACCGCCGAGTCGCAACGTTCCACCCTCCGTGTACCAGCGTTCCACCACCGCGCCGCAATGCGACACCCCCGCGCCGCAATGCGACACCACCGCGCCGCAATGCGACACCCACCGCGCCGCAATGCGACACCGCCCGCGTCGCAACGCGACACCGCCGCGCCGCAATGCGACACCCACCGCGTCGCAACGCGACACCGCCGCGTCGCAACGCTGCACGCCCGGCCGCAGGTGCGCGCGCATGTTGCTGCAAACGCTATACTTCGGCGTGTCCCCGCATCCCCTTTGATTCCCGTATCAACGGGCCTATTCCCAGAATTGACCTTGGAATACCCTCTTGTTCTAACCATTGAATGCGATACGACTTCGACCTTCTATCCGGCGACTCCCTTTCCCAACGAGTGGGCGAACCGGCCGGCGAACCGCAGCCGGCAACGTTCGACGACGGCGAGTTGCTCGATGCCTATTCGGCTGCCGTGACCTCCGCCGCCGCGCGAATCACCCCCGCCGTGGTGAACATCGAGGTGAAGACAACCGGCCGCCGCGGCGAACGGAGCGGTGGCGGGTCCGGGTTTCTCTTCACGCCGGATGGATTCATCCTCACCAACAGCCATGTCGTGACCGGCGCGTCATCAATCGATGTGACTCTCATTGACGGCACACGCTACGCGGCCAGCGTGGTTGGCAATGACCCCGACACAGATCTGGCCGTCGTGCGAGTCTCGGCGCCGAATCAGATTCCGGCGCGGCTCGGCGACTCCGATCTGATCCGTCCCGGCCAACTGGCCATCGCGGTCGGCAATCCGCTCGGATTTCAGACCACGGTGACGGCCGGCGTCGTCAGCGCGCTCGGGCGGACGATGCGCGCGAAAAGCGGACGACTGATCGACAGCGTGATCCAGACGGACGCCGCGCTCAACCCCGGCAACTCGGGCGGACCGCTGGTCAACTCCCGCGGCGAAGTCATCGGAGTGAATACAGCGGTCATTCTGCCGGCGCAGGGCATCTGCTTCGCCATCGCCATCAACATGGCCACGTTCATCGCCGCGCGTCTCATCCGCGACGGCCGGATCACGCGCAGCTACATCGGCGTCTCCGGCCAATCCGTTCCCATCCACCGCCGCCTCGTTCGTTTCTACAACCTCGAGGTCGAGAGCGGCGTTCTCGTCGTGGAGATGGAAAAGGATAGTCCGGCCGAGAGCTCCGGATTGCGCGAGGGAGACGTCATCATCGCCTTTGGCGACAAGCCGGTGGCGAACGTCGATCACCTTCATCGCATCCTCACCGAGGAGCAGGTAGGAAGGCGGTCGGAGCTGACGGTGATCCGAACCACCGAGAGACTCACGCTGTCGGTTACCCCGGCTCAGGCGCGCGGGTGAATCAGTCATTGGAACTGATCGACGACGAGCACTTCATCCGAGGAGTGAGGCTCTTCAACGAAGGGGAGTATCTGGAGGCGAGCGACTGCTTCGAGGAGCTCTTTTTCGAGGGCGTGCGCGACGAACCCGACTTCATCCGCATCTTTCTCCAGTTCAGCGTAGGGATTCATCACGCCGAGTTTGGCCAGTGGCGTCCTGCCGTCGAACGGATCGAGGAGGGGCTCCTGCTGGTCGCCGCAAATCAGAACGATCGCGGGTTTGACCTGGTGTCGCTCGCGGATGGGATGAAGGGTGGGGCGAGGAGCGTGCGGGAGAAGAGCAGGCCGGTCTGGCCGAGGATTGTTCTTCGCGCGGGAACCGGAAGATTCGATCCGCCGTGCTAACCGCCATGTCGAATCCTCGATTGCGCACGCCGCGATAGCGGCGCAAAGAAGATAGCCAAGGGTGCGAGCGCTTTTTGCGAGCACCCCTGGTTTGTCGAGGTCAATCCCGGGTCGTGCCGCGTCAGCGGCACCTGGATCATCAAACGAAGATGGTGGCGATCTTCCAGTGCCGCTGACGCGGCACAAAAACAATGCCCTCGTCACCCAGGGGTTGCTCGCAAAAAGCGCTCGCACCCCTGGCTATCTTCCTCTGCCGCTATCGCGGCGCCTTGTCGTTGGCTTTACGTGAGTGCATCTGGTGCTACCCTCGGGGCCGTGTTCGAATCGGTAACGCCGGACCCGGGCGCCGACGGCCTCACGCGCGCCGCGCGCATCTTCTATGTCATCGCCGCGCTTTCCGGGATCGCGGTCGTGCTCTACCTCGTGGCGGCTGTTGCCGGTGGTGTCTTCCAGCCGTTCAGGCTCATCGTCTACGGAGGGCTGGGCGCGTTGGCCTATGTCACCGGCAAAGGGATCGAAAATCAGCGACGGTGGGCAAAGTGGATGGGGATCACTCTCGGCATCCTGGAGCTGTTCAACCTGCCGATCGGAACCGTCATCGGCATCGCTATCCTCATCTACCTGCGCCGGGCCATCAAAGTGAGCTCGTCGCCGGCAGCCTGAGGCCGGCCTGTCCGGGAGGGCGAGCCTGAAACGCACCCTGGAGGCCGTTCGTGAATCCGTTATCCTGACGAACGTGAAGCGCCGGACGGTACTGCTGGCTACAGCGTTATTCGCGGCATTCGTCGTCGCGTTTCTCGTGGTGAGCAATCAACAAGGCTCTCGCTACGAAACCTGGGAACCAGGTTCAATCGGTTGGAGCCGCCTGATCAGACTGGATGAATCGGCACCCGGTTATTGGTGGGTTTGTCTCAGGATGCGGTGGGGCGGCTTCGATTCCGCCCGCCTTGCCGCCGAAGGCGTCGTCGCACGCCATCCGACTTCGGCACAAGCTCACTACAATCTGGGAGTATTCCTGTACGCCTTCAATCCTGCGCGCGCGAAAGTGGAATTCGAACGCGCTCGCCAACTCGATCCGAAATACCGGGTCGCAGAGCAGGCACTGCTGAATCTCGCACAAGACACCAGGGAGAGTCGTTTCCCGGCAGTGCGAAAGTAGCGAACGCTTGGTACAACTCTTCCGCGGAGCGCAGCGAGTCCACGCGATACTATCCGGTTGCCGAATCCGCGCGAACGGCCCGCAGCAACGGCTTGTCACCACATCCCATGCAGACGCAATACCTCGTCCCCATTCTCCAGGTGGCCATCACCCCGGTGATTCTCATCTCTGGTGTGGGGCTGCTTCTCCTGACGATGACGAACCGCTTCGGGAGGATCATCGACCGCACGCGGCAACTCTCCCGTGAATTGCGCGCCGCGGTGGCCGAGGACAAAGAGCGGAACATCGCCCAACTGGCGATTCTGTCCCGGCGTGCGCAACTCGTGCGGTCAGCGATCGCCTTGGCCGGGTTCAGCGTCCTCTTTGCGGCCGTCCTCATCATCGCCCTCTTTGGCGTGGCGCTGCTTCATCTCGAACTGGCCTTCTTCATCAGCGGCCTCTTTGTCTCGTGCATGCTCTGCCTGATCGCCTCGCTCCTCTTTTTCATCGCCGACATCAATCTCTCGCTGGCGGCGCTCAAGCTCGAGGTGGGACCGGCAGGGAGCAGCGGCGCGTAGGTCCTCGGCCAGCATGCAGGGTTTCTAATCTGCGTCTATCTGCGTCATCTGCGGATCAGTTTTTATCCGCAGATGACGCAGATGGAACGCCGTGAGGGACTTCACTTCACGAATTCTCGCAGCTCCTGAAAGTGCACCGCTTTGATCAGCGTCATGTTGAGTGTGATGGTCGGATCGGTGTAAGTCGTGGAAAGCCCCAGGTTCGTGCGCGCCGGAGTGAGAGCGGCCCGCAGCTCGTCCATGTGAGTCTTCTTCACGATGATGCCGGCCGGGGCCAGGTCCGTGTACGTGCCGCCGCCGAGGCCGGCCAAGGCGCGTACCGCATCGATGGCCGTTCGGAGCTGCGTCAGATGGACAGCCTGGATGGGGGTCGTATTCTGGGCCAGTTGATCATCGGTGAAGATGACCGTCGTGGCCAGATCGCCGTTGCTGAATGCTGATTTGTTCAAGCTGGCGTCGACCGATTTCACCTTGTAAATGTAGGAGTGGCTGGCAGTCGCTGAGGTATCGGTGAACGACGTACCGCTTGGGCATGCGGGTGTGGGATTGCCGCAGACGGGGGTGAATGTGCTGTTGTTGCTCGACCGCGAAACCTCATAGGTCGCCGCGCCGGCGGCGGCCGTCCAGGTGACCTGAACGCTCGTCGTGCTCGCGGCGGTGGCCACGACATTGGTCGGCGGCGAGACTGTAGTGATGGTCACTGTCTTGGTGTCGCTCACGCCGCAGCCGTTGGTGTTGAAGAGGTTGGCGCGGAGCACGACGCTGCCGGACGCGCCGGCCGTGTAGGTGATCGAAGAGGTCGTTGACGAGCTGGTGATCGTGCCGCCGGTGATCGACCAGGAGTAGGTGACACTGCCGCCGTTCACCGGGGTGACCGAAGCGGTGTTGCCTGTCGAGTTGGGGGCCACGCTCGACGAACCGGAGATGCTGGACATCGAGAAGGTGCCAACCGCAGTCACGATGTTACTGGTACCGACGCCGCCACCGAGCGATGCGTTGAGCATGTAGTCATCCAGCTCGTGGTGGCTGACTTCGCTGGCCTGCCCGAATGTGTACCGGCTCTGCTGCGGAATCGGGCTGAGCTCGTGGCAGTAGCTCATGATGGTGCCCTTTTCGGTAGGCGCAGAGGCAGTTCCAGTAGCACACCCTGCTCCCTCAGTTGTGTCGCACGCGTCAACAAAAAGCTGGGTAGGGTGATTCGTGCCGAGGGCTTCAGTTGCTGTAATAGCAACGCAGTGCGTATGGTGCCCCGCCAGGTTGTGACCGAGCTCGTGTGCGTACTCCTCCAGCGGCCAGTAGGTTTGCGTGCCGCTCGGTGTACCATCGCCCGGCATCCCGTACTGAATTCCGTTGTTCGTCGCGTTCGGGTCTGGAACGGGACCGAGCCCCTGAAACCCGAAGAGATTACCGATACCTCCGGCCCAGGCGTAGGCTCCCGTCCAGTGGCCGGACGAGTTGTCAAAAAGATCACCGCCACAAACAACGGCCTCGTACGCGATGCCCTGTGGAACGCTCTTGCCGCTGAGCATCATGACCGCCGAGCGCTTCAGACTTGAGTGGTTGGCGTGGTAATAGTCTCCCAGCTCGTATAGACCATCGAGCGAGTCCGTTGCCGCCCACGGATCGCTTCCTGTTCCTCCGGTGTATAGGTGGAGGTTCTGCTGCACGACGTTCGTATGGATGTCGCGGTTGTAGATCGTCGAGACAGCGCCGGTCAGATTCGTGATGTACTGCGTTGCAGTCGTTGTATTGCTCCCCGAATTGATATAGAACTCGGCGTCGGTCTCCACCTCGACGGCGATGGCGTACGACTGTGTGCCACTGATACCAAGCGCGATCACAGGATGGCCACTGGCATCAGTCTCGACTAGGAGCCTCTTATTGATGGCCGGAAACCCGGGCAGCTTTTCGACGCCGCACGACCAGGTCTGTCCAGCCACCTGCGTCGCATCGCTGTCATCCATCTCCGTGAGGTAATAGTCGTAGCCGCC
>DATLWH010000604.1:0-4831 GCA_035576505.1 Thermoanaerobaculia bacterium
GACCTCGCCGGCTGCGAGTGCCGACGGCGCCCCCGCCGAGACCGGGAGCTTGACCGTGTCGACCACCGTGACGGTGCTGACGGATGGCGGCGGTGTCCCGTCGAGAGGAAGAGCGGTCTTCGCCGCGCCGCCGCTGAGAAAGACGAGCGAGATATTGCCGGCGAGCGAGCCGGATGGACCGTTGGAATCGGGTCGTTTGGAACGATCGATCTGGAAGGTGAAGGATGTGGTCGTGTGCGGAGGAATGGTGACGACGCCGCTCTGCGGGACGATCCACGGTACGTCGGAGACGAGAACGCCGGTGAGCGTTCCGTTGCCGTTGTTGGTGAAGGTGACGGTTCCGGCAGGCGATGTTCCGGCGTTCTCGGCGACGTCGACGCGATTGTTCGCCGGCAGCGCGCTGACCGGCTGCGCCGGAGGAGCGGCGGAGAGCAATTTGATCGGAACCTGGAGGCCCTGGGCCACTCCGTTGCCAGACGGAGTGGATGCTCCTTCCAGGACTCCGGCGTTGCTTTGTGCCACGCCGGTGATGGTCACCACCTGGCTGGCCCCCGGCGCGAGCACGAAGTTGCCGGGCGTCTGCGTGAAGAAGTTCTTGTCCTGCGAGAGCTGCACCTGCGTGGAAGCGCCGCCGGCGTTCGAGAGGGTGTACGAGGTCGTCGCGCCTCCGCTCCCCTGCGCCTGGATCATGGCGCTGGGGAACGAGCTGACGACCACCGATGGCGCCGTGATGACGGTGACCGTGACCGATGACGTGGCCGTCTGCCCACCGGACATCGCCGAGAGCGTGTAGGTTGTGGTCGTGGAGGGCGAGACGGTGGCCGATCCCGAGAGCGCTTGCGTGCCGACGCCTCCATCGATGATCACCGCGGTGGCGTTGCGCGTCACCCACGACAGGGTGGCTTGCTGGCCCGCCCGGATCGTGGAGGGCGCCGCGGCGAACGAAGCGACCAGAGGTGGCGTTCCTCCCACCGTTACGGTCGCGGCGTCGGAGAATACGACCTGCCCTCCGGTGCCGTTGTTGAGGACGCCGAGACGGTACTGGTAGGTGCCGGGCGGGAGGTTGTTGTCGACGAACGTCTTTGGGTCGGTCGAACACGTCTGGACGAAGTCGAGGAACGAGAATGGTCCGCCGTTCACGGATCGGAAGATGTCCACCTGGAACGCGTGCGGGTCCGTGTAGGAAAACGTGAGCGTCGCGCTCGACGGACCAGCGGTGACCGAGGGAGCCGCCGGTTTGGTGGGGAGCGTCGTGAAGGTGTCGACGGCGAAGTAGAACTCCGTCTCGTAACAGTGATCGCTTTGCAGCCGAACGAAGAACGCGTACGCGGAGTTCGGCGTGCTCAGCGTCGCGGTGTACGACGTGGCCGTCGTGGAGTCGGCCAGGGTGTAGCTGTTTGAATAGGCGCAGAAGTTCGTATCGATCTCCCGCATGATCTCGTAGACGGCGTTGGCCGGGGCGTTGGCCGGCGCATCCCACGCAAACTGGAAGGTTGTGCCGCTCAGGGAAACGGAACGAAAATTCGGGATGATCGTTCCGGGTGGGCACTGAGCGCTCGCGATTGGAGCGCCGAAGAGGAAGGCAAACACGGCCAGCGCGGCGTGGAAGCGGGAATTCATTATGTCCTCCGGGGTCGCCGGTGATCGTAGCGTATCTGCCGGTGCAGTGCGAGAGATCCGTTCCTGACAGAGAGCGTGTGGCAAACTGGAGGAGTGATCTACTTCTGAGATGAAGCGAATCGGCAGCTTCCTTCTTGTCGTCTTCACGCTGGCATTCATCCCCTCCGCGCGGGCGAATGACAGAGTCCTTCACTGGGGCGGTGACGCCGAGGGCGGGGCTCCGTTCGTCGAAGCCGACCCCAGCGACCCGTCAAAGCTGCGAGGCTTTGATGTCGAAGTCGCCGAGCAGATCGCGAGAGGGCTGGGACGGACGCCGGAGTTCGTCCAGGTCTCGTTCAGCGACATCGACCAGTCGGTGCAGCGCGGCGACTTCGACATCGGGATGAGCGGCGTCGAAGACACGCCGGCACGGCGGCGGATGGTCGCGGCGACGATTCCGTACTTCGAGTTTCACGAAGTGCTGACCATGCGCGCCGAGGATCGTGGAAAGTTCTCGACGCTGGCCGCACTGCGCGGACGGCGCGTCGGCACCCTGGGCGGCACGATTGCTTATGAGCTCGTGCTGGCATCGGAGAAGAGCGGTGGGGTGATCTGCGTCTCCTACGATGATGATGTTCATCCCTACGCCGACCTCCGGGCCGGCCGGCTCGACGCCGTGCTGCTCGACAACATCATCGCCACCCGTTCCATGAAGCGTGTGCCCGGGCTTTACACCGAGCCGCGGCCGGTGGCGACGGGTCACTACATCGGCGTTCTGGCCTCGGGCAACACGGCGTTGCGCGACAGGATCAACGACATCCTTCGTGCGCGGATGCGCGACGGGACGCTGGAGCGGATCTATCGCAAGTGGGGTATCTGGGATGCCTATCAGCCGGCGTTCTTCGCCGGAGTGTTGAAGGCGCAGGAGAGCGTGAAGCAGGCCGCCGAGCGCGGCTCCTCCACGCAGAATCTGGACGTGGTGTTCCGGTACATTCCGGCGCTCCTCCGTGCCTCGCTCATCACGATCGTATTGTCGTGCGCGGCCATGGCGCTGGCGGTCTTCGTCGGCGTTTTCATCGCCAGCGGGCGCGTCTACGGCAGTGCGCCGGTGCGAGGCCTGTTGACGATCTACGTCGAAGTCGTGCGCGGCACGCCGGTGTTGCTGCAACTCTTCGTTCTCTACTACGGTCTCTCATCCGTGATCCGCCTCCCGGCGTTCCTGGCCGCGCTCTTGGGACTCGGCCTGAACTACGCGGCGTATGAGAGCGAGATCTATCGCGGCGCGCTGGAAGCCGTGCCCCGCGGACAGCTCGAGGCGGCGCGAACGCTGGGGCTGACCGAGGCCCAGGTGCTGCGGCTCGTGCGCGGGCCGCAGGCATTCCGGATCGCGCTGGCGCCGATGACGAATGACTTCGTGGCGCTGTTGAAAGATTCGTCGCTCGTTTCTGTCATCACGGTCATCGAACTGACGAAGCAGACGTCGATCTTCGCGGCGAATATCGGGAGCTGGGTGATTCCCGGCATCCTCTGCGCGGCGCTCTACCTGGTGCTGTCGCTGCCGCTCTCGCGCCTGGCGGGAAGGCTCGAGAATCGCTGGAAGGCGGACACGGAATGAGCATCCTGACAATTGCAAACCTCCGCCTCCGCCGTGGCGAGCGCGAGATTCTTCGCGGCGTCAACGCCTCCGTCGCCGCGGGCGAGCTGGTCGCGCTGATGGGCCTTTCCGGCGGCGGCAAGACCACCGTGTTGCGATGCGTCACCGCGCTGGAGACGTTCGAGGACGGCGCCATCGACGTCGGCGGTGTCGTGCTTCGTCCCGGACCGCAGCCGCCGCGAGCGACCATCCGCGAGTTGCGGACACGCGTGGGGATGGTGTTCCAGCTCCATTACCTCTTCGAGCATCTGTCGGTGATGGACAACGTCACGCTGGCGCCGGTGCAGGTCGCCCACAAGCCCCGCGCCGAGGCGGAGCATCGTGCTCTCGATCTTCTGGAAACCCTGGGCGTCGCGCACCGGCGCCATGCCCTGCCGCGTGAGCTCTCCGGAGGCGAAGCGCAACGCGTGGCCATCGCCCGAGCCATGGCCATGGAGCCGCCGCTGCTGCTGATGGACGAGCCGACCGCCTCCCTCGACCCCGCGCGGCGCGGCGAGCTTGGAGAGACGCTCGTCCAGCTCACGGGGACGGGACGCACGCTCGTCGTCACCACGCACGACGACGACTTCGCCCGCGACTTCGCCACGCGCGTCATCATCCTGGCCGAGGGGGAAGTCGTCGAGGAAGGCGACCCGCGTGAGGTGCTGACGCACCCGAAGCATGAGGCGACGAAGCGGTTGTTACAGTCAGCGCGGAAGGAAGCGGATGGATAACTGCCTCCTCGTTTGTGATCTGAGTCACAAAGTCGGACCGTGAGCCCCCAAACACAGGGAAGCGCGAGTCAACGTCGTTATCTCTTAAAGAACAGCGCGATCCCCATGCCCAGGCCGATGGCGACGACGGCGCGGCGGACGAAGGTGGTGCCGAGGCGCTTGGCGATGCGTGCGCCGAGGTAGCCGCCGGCGATTGCGGCGAGGCCCATGATGGCGCCGTCTTTCCAGAGCACGGCGCCGGAGAAGGCGAAGTAGAGGGCGGCCACGCCGTTGATGCAGATCGCCAGCAGGTTCTTCAGGCCGTTCATCTCGTGCATGTCCGTGAGGCCGATCAGCCCGAGCGCCGCGAGCATCAGGATGCCGATGCCGCCGCCGAAGTAACCGCCATAGATGCCGACGAGGAACTGGAAGACGAAGACGAACGCCACCCAGCCGGCCGTCGGGTTCTCGTGCGCGTGGGCGACGAATCCAAGCCGCCGCGTGATGAATTCCTGCGCCGCCAGCAGCAACGTCGCCCCGAGGATCAGGAACGGCACGAGGCGGGAAAACGTCTTCGTCGACGTGTGCAGGAGCAGCACCGCGCCCGCCGCTCCGCCGGCGAATGCCGGAATGGTCAGGAGCAGGAGCCAGCGGCGGATCTTGGCCAGATCGCGCCGGAAGCCGAACATCGCCGCGAACGATCCCGGCCACATTGCGAAGCTGTTCGTGGCGTTTGCCATGACCGGATTCACGCCGATCCATACGAGGGCCGGAAACGAGATCAGCGTTCCGCCGCCGGCGATGGAGTTGATCGCGCCGGCGGCCAGAGCGGCCAGAGCGATGATGCCGTCGCGGAGGATCGGGTCCGTCACGATGAGAGGGAGCG
>DATLWH010000605.1:0-5165 GCA_035576505.1 Thermoanaerobaculia bacterium
ACGACACGGTGTTGCTGGCGTCATGCAGTCGCATCGCGATGAAGGCGGCGGTAATGCCGCCATTCACTTGCCCGGTGACTTGAATCCGATACCAGCCGCCCGGCAGCGCGAGCACGCTCTTGGTGGTGACGACGCCAGCGCCGGCCGTCCGATTTTGAATGAACGTCCCGGCGCTCGCGTCGAAGTCGGCGCCGAAGGCGTTGGTCTCCGCCGCATCGCGGAGTTCGATGTCGCACTTCGTGCGCGTGCTGGCCTTGACGAAGCAGCTGATCGTCACCGTCTGGCCCGAGGTGATCGTGATGGGCTGTGAGACGCCGTGGGTCGAGGTCGCGGCGGCTTCGATCACGGCATCGGCCGTCACCGCGCCGCTCGGGGCGGCGACGGTGTTGGCGGTGATGGTGCTGGAGCCCTTCGTCCAGCTCGCATTGTCCAGCGCCTCAGATTGCAGGCAGGCATTTGTGCCCGAAGCTTCCAAGAGCGCCGTGCGCAGGCTACCGACATAGTGCCGATCCCGCAGGATATTGATCGCATCGGTTGCCACAAGAGCATTAACGTCGATCCGCGTGCCAACGGAAGCGCGGGTAAACGTCGCAGCCACCGGCTGCGTGATGTCGCCGCCGGGCGTGTATTCGAACATCAGCCCGCGCATCGCCCGGTGGAAATCGACGGTCGGATTGCGAATCGTGAACGTGAGCTGGCGCTTGATGTCGGGGCCCAGGCCGCCGAAGCCGCTCGTGGGATCGACGAGGTAGCAGCCATCCACGTAGAACAACGGGCTGGTCACATCTGGCACGAACCGGACGGGATTCTTCTGGCGCCCCCAATCGAGGAAGGCCTGCCACCCCACGGAGCCTGAGAGGGAGGTGGGAGAGCTGCCGCCATCAGGGATGAAGGCGGCGCGACAGGTCAGCGTATTGTCGTAACCCGTGATCCAGGCATCCTCGACCCCCGAGGACCCTTGCACCCATTCACTCCCCGGACGGGGGGGCCGGTCGGTCATGATGTCGAGCAGGGGCGAGACGAGCGTGACCTGGTTCTCGAAGTTCGTTCCCCAAAAGATGGCGCTCTGCGGCATCAGCTTCCCACCTGCACGAGGACGTCCCGGCCCGTCAGATTCGCGAAGAACTCCCGATACGCTTCGACCTGGTCTGCGTCGTTCGGATCGAAGAGCCGGGGCCCCTTCGGGAACATGACGATGACCTGACCCGTGTCCTGGGTCGCGCTGTAGGAGCTCGAGGGCGCCGCGGCGCCGGCAGAACCGCCGCCAGCCGAGCCCGCGGCGTTGACGGCGCCCTGGGCCGCCGAAGAGAGCGCCGAGCCGATCGCGATGAGCGCGATGCCCGCCGCGATGGCCGCCGCGGGACTCTTGATGAAGTTCTTGATGGCGAGGCCGGCGATGCCGAACGCGACCATCGCTTGACCGATCGTCTTCATCAGCGTCCCGAGGATGCCCTCGATGACCTTCCCGAACCCTGAGAAGCCATGGGCCAAGCCGCCGATGATGGCGCCGATCTGGTCCCCGATCGCCGAGAAGGAATCGACGATCGCCGTCTGGAGCCCGGCGTTGATCGACTGGAGCGCCGCGGCCTTCTTCGTCGCGTCGTCCGCCGCTTTGATGAGGTCCCGGAGCCGGGGGCCGTCCTTCCCCACGACATCATCGAGTGCCGCGCCGGCGGTGATGGCGTCCTGGACGGCCTTATTCAGGGCTTGGGCTTGCGCGCTCGCGACGTTGTAGAGTGGGCTCGCCGCGTTGGTGTCGATCTGGGTCGAGCTGCGCCCAATCTGGTCGGCGACCTGCTGGAGCTTCGCGGCCTGGAGTTGCGTTCCCAGGTCCTGCACCTTGGCGCTCAACGGGCTCATGCCGGTCTTGAGGAGTGACTCGATCGCTTTCTGCAGCGCCTGGACTTCCGCGCCCGACTTGTCGAAGGTCGGCCCGAAGACCTGCGCCATCCCGTTCGCCAGCCGCATCGACTGGCTCAGTTCGTCGAGCGCCTTCTGGGCCTCGTTCGACGGCCCCTTGAAGCCCTTCACCCCAGCGGCGGCGAGCGCGATGCTGTGCTCGAGCTTCTGAATCGCGACGGCCGATTGGGCCAAGGTCCGGTCCGCAAAGGTCTCGAAGTCGTTCTGAATCGACGCCACGGCCTTCGAGAGAATCGGAATCGCATCGACCAGGAAGCCGATGCCGGACAGAATGCCGTCGATCGCGTCGAAGACCTTCTCTTCGATGAACGTCCAGGCGAGCACGAGCTGGAGCTTCGTCTGGTCCCAGTGGGTGGCGACGTAGGCCAAGGCGCCGACGAGCGCGAGGATCCCGATCACCCAGAGGCCCGTCGCGGAGGTCAGGAGGCCGATCAGTTTCGGCACCGCCCCCAACGCCCCCACAAGTTTCCCGACCGCCAAGACGGTGGGCCCGAGATAGGCGAGGAAGAGCAGGGTGTCGATGATGATCTTCTGGACCGTCGGCGAGAGCTGCTGGAACGCCGCGATGAGGCTCTTCACCCAGGCGATCGTGCCCTCGAGGCTCTGGATCATCTTGAGGAACACGGGCTCCAAGACGGTCCCGAGCTGGACGTAGAGCGAGGTCCCTGCCGCCTTGAGCTGCTCGAACGCCTGGAAGAGCGGCCCGAAGGTCACCTTCGACCGCTCGAGCACAGCGTAGAACGCAAGGAAGCCCTGGGCGAGAATCGGCAGCGAAACGGCGAGCGAGAGTTCGTGCCCCGCGCGCGCGATCTGGCGGCCGGTCGTTTCGACCCGGCGCCCGACCGCTTCCATGTCGCGGTGAAAGTCCGCGGCTTCAACTGAGAGCTTGACGACGAGTGAGGCGAGGGTCACGGACGTCTCCCCTTCATATTCCCGAGGCCCGCCTGGGCCTGCTGCGCGAGTTCCGCCTTCTGCCGTTCCTCCTCTTCATCCTCCGCTTCGATCAGGTAGTAGGCGCCCCATTCCGCCAACTGCCCCGCGCTTAGCTGGCCGAGGAGGGCATCGACGTCGAGGATGCCGAGGTCGCGGGCGAGCCGGAAGGCGAACCGTCGGCTGACCCGCTCGCGGAGTTTCCCGCCAGCTCCTCCAGGTCCTGATCCGTGAGCCCGGAGAGCCGCTGGGCGACTTCATAGAGCCGGCTGAGCGGCCCCGCGCCGAGCTGGCCCAGGGCGTCGATGTCCGAATCGCCGAACATCCGCTCGCCCGTCGGCGTCCGGATGGCTCGCACGAGCAACTTCGCCCGCGCGTTCTCGAGGTTCGGCTCGAACTCCCGCTTGCCCTTCCGCTTGAGCATGGAGACTTCCCAGGCATCCTTCTCCTTGCCGGTGAGCTCGGAGACGATGACGGCGCCCCCCCACTCGGGGATGTCGACGGTCTCGGTCTTCAGGGCATGCGTGGCGAGGATGGCCTCGCGCGTCAGCGGTGCGGTCATACGACTCCCGGGTTAGGCGGTCAGGCGGCTGACGGCGCTCGCCAGTTCGATGGTGACTTCGCACATCTGCATGTCGCCGACCTTGCCCGCGATCGGGTTGTAGGCCGAGATCGACCCCGTGAACGTCCAGGCGGGATTCGTGACGGCCCGCGCCGCGTTCGACGCGCGGATCTCGACCGACGTCGTGACACCCAGGAGGGGCGAGATCGTCTGATCCGTCTTGCCGGTCGCGTAGTCCTGGAAGAGGATCACCTTCAGGCTGCCGTCGAAGAGCCCGGGCTTCGTGATCTTGGTCGTCGCCCCCATCGCCGTCGCCTCGAGCTGCTCGACGATCTGGTTGAAATCCTCCTGCTGCACATGGTCCGAGAGGTCCACGGCATTGATGAGGAAGTAGGCGTTGCTGATGATGGTCTGCGCCATACCGGCTCCTTAGAGGATTCCGACGTTGACGATGAACGTGCAGGACGGCGATGCGCCGCCGGCGAAAGTCCACGAAATCCGCCAAAACGCATCCGTGATCGCGCCCGGAATCGGCACGGCCCATTGCGAGGCCGTGGTCGTGACGGCAGTGAACGTGATCCGGTCGGTCGGCGAGCCGAAGCCCACCAGAGCGGCGCTTTGGACCTTGATCGTGACGGTCGGACCGCCGGAGATCGCCGGGACGTGGAGCGCGGCATAGAGCGCCTGGGTCGCGCCGACTGCCCCGAGATTGAAGATCGTGCCGGTGCCGGAGCCGGTCCGCGCGGCGTTGTGCAGGATCGTCCCGCGGACCAGTTTCGAGCTCGTCGCCTGGGCCTCGGCCGTGAACTTCAGGATGTCGCCGACTTTGCCTTGAATTGGGCTGAACGTCGCGAGGTCCGCGTTGAAGCTGTAGGCTGGCTCGCCCTCGGCCCCGGTCGTGGGCCCGATGGTCAGCGGCACATCCGCGACGCCGAGTTTCGAGGAAAGGAACTCCTCCGAGTTGCCCGTCCCGAGATTCACGAAGCCGGCGAGGCTCGCCTTGAGCGCCAGGAGTCCGGGGCGCGTGATCTTCGTCCCGATCCCGAACGCCGTGTTGTCCTGCTGCTCGACGCTCTGGTCGATGGCGATCGCGTTCATGTCGCCCGTCAGGTCGAACTTGTCGAGCCAGATCTTCGCATTGACGAGGGGGTTGAAGGCCATGGCTCAGACCTCCCCGTGGTGGACGATCACGTCCACCGGCACGAGGTGGAGCTCGACGTTGATGTCGAACGGCAGATCCGTCTGGCTCTCGACGAAGGTGTCCTGCACCACGACCGTGCCGATCGTCCCGCGCCAGCGGGCGAAGTCTGCCCGCACCGCGGCCGCGAGGGTCTGGGCGCCGGTGCGTGTCGTGTCGGCCGCCGTGAGTTGAAAGCGCGTATGCGCGATGCCGGGATCCGTCCCCATGGCGTGCTCGCGGGGCGAGGAGATCCGTTGCACGGCCAAGGCCGGGTACGTTCCCCCTTCCGGGAAGGTGACCGGATAGCAGCGGGTCCCGATGATGGGATTGAGGGTCGGCCCCGTCGTCGCGCGGGTATAGATGGCCTCTTCGATCGTCGCGGCGCTCACTGGACCACCTGCGCGATGCGGTCCCGCAGATCATCCCCGACGTCCCGCGCCGCTTCCTCGGCCTGTTCATCGAACGCCGGCCGCAGGAAGGGATGCGCGGGCACATGGCCGCCCTTCGGCGTCATGTGTCCGAATTCGACGAAGGGCGCATAGAAGACGCCTTCCGAGCCGATGGCGACCGTCG
>DATLWH010000606.1:0-5146 GCA_035576505.1 Thermoanaerobaculia bacterium
CCACGGCCGACACGTCGCTATTTGCGCCGGGCCAGCATAAAGCCTAAGAGGGCTCCGACCAGCAGCCCGATGCCGCCGCTCACCGCGGCGTATTTCACGACCGCCTGCTTGGCCGCATCGAGGATCGGGTTATCGAGGAAGTTCGTGCCGAAGTGAATCGTCCGCAGGCGCCACTTCCCGTCCGCCTCTTTGACCACCGTGGCCGTCCAACGCGACTTCATGTCGTACTTCCGGCCGTCGGCCAGCGTGTAGCTCTCTATGGCCGAGCCGCGCACGACACCCCACGTCTTGTCGGCGGAGAGCTCCGTGAGCGCGTCGGCCGTGAACTGCATCTCCAGCTTCTTGAGATACCCGCCCGGCCCGAACCACTTCTTGAAATAGGCCGAGACCTCCTGATGCCCGCGCATCACTTCCTGCGTGATGGTCGTGGCCTCGATGTCCTTGCTCAGCACCGGCAGCATGGCATCGAAGTTGCCGGTGTTGACAGCGTTCTGCACGGTCAGCAGGATCCCGCGCAGCTCCTGATGAATCTCATGATCGGCCTCCTCGGCAGCCAAGACCGGAAGCGCGACCAGCAAGGAGACCAACGAGACCAGCGACACTACGCCCAGATGCCTAACCATGATTCACCTCATATCGCCGCCGCAGAAACGCGACGACCGCGAATGCGGATACCAGATCCAGCAGATGGTGTTGATGAACGAACAACGTGGAGGCCACGATCACGGCCAGCCAGCCATAGATCGCCACCCGCACCGCTCCCCGCGCGAAGTCGGCGCACGCCAGCGCAATCGCGCACGAGTAGATCACATGGAGCGAGGGGACGAGGTTGAAGGGCCGGTCGATCCCGAACATCCGCGCATACATCGCCGCATACGGCGCCTGCGCCGGCACCTCCCGCGGGAACCCCAGCTCCGCCGGAATGAGGAGAAAGAACACGGCGCTCACGAGCGTCCCCGCGATGAGCTGCCTCCCAAGCGCCGGCATCCGCACCGCCGGAATGAAAAACAACGGCAGCAGGAAAAGCACGTACATCGACAGGTAAGCCCAGATCAACTGCGGGATGAACGGGATGGCCAGTTCCTGCGTGAAGTACAGGTGCAACGGCGCCGGCCGCATCGACGTGACCCAGTTCATGGCCGGATAGACGCCGAAGAACGCGATGCCGATCCAGAAGGACCAGATGAGGTAGGTCCTTACGCGGTCGGCGGGAGGAGCAGGGTCAAGCTCCGCCATCAGATCGACCGGCCACGACTGCGACTCCATACGCCGCGGGAGACTATACCCCCGGAGCGCTGGCGTCTCGCCGGCTGGCTAGGCGGCGTCTCGCCGCCGGGTTACCGCGAATGTCTGGAGTCCTGCGCTCCAGCGTTCGCGCCGAATCTCGAAACGCCCTTTCATCACCTCCGCCCCCGCTTTCCATCGCCCACCCGCCTTCTCTCCATTCATCCTTCGGATTCGCACCCCAGGGTCTGATCCACAGATCTTCAAGAGGCGTGACGACTTTTCAAGGTCTGCCGAACAGACCTTGAAGAGGTTTTTTCCGGGTCGAAGGTCTGCTGATTAGACCTTGAAGAGGCCTTTCGACGCTCGAAGGTCTGTGAATCAGACGTGCAGGAGGCTTTCGGAAGCGCGCGTGCGCGACGATCCCACCCGCAGTAGGCTTTCGAACGCATGCCGCAGCCCTGGCACCCGGCGCAGAGAGTTGATGGACTTGCCGGCAGCAGTAAGCTGTTCGGTATCAAAAGAGGGGAGCGACGTGAACAGCGTCCGGATCATGCTCCCCGACAGCCTCTTCGCCGCCCTCCGCAAAGCACCTCACGAGGCGCCGCGCGAGATCCGGATCGCCGCGTCGATCCACTGGTACCAGCAGAGCGTTCTCTCGATGGCGGTGGCCGCCGAGACCGCTGGCATGAGCCGCCCGGAGTTTCTGGCCGAGCTGGCCCGGCGACATGTTGATGTGTTTGTCGTCGATGAGGAGGATCCTGGCAGGGAACTGCATGATGCGTTGAGCGCCAACGTTTCACAGTTGATCTTCCTTGGCAATGCTGGTCGCAGCGATCCCGCGAACATGGTGAGCAGGTAGGGAACCGCCTCAGTTCGACACTCCTATCAAGAAGGACCGCGTTGCGTCCGGAGGTCAAGACATGGCAACTGTTGTGTCGACACTGCTTTGGATTCTGTTTTGGACGACTGTCTTATATACCTTACGCGCCGAACTGAGGGACCTTCTTCGCACTCTCCTAATACGCATGAGGCACGGAGCGAGCGTCAAAGTCTGGAACCTTGAAATAGGAGCCGTGAATGCGTTACCAAGTGCGCTGGAGAAGACAGAAAGTGGGCGAATCGTTCGGGACGATGAGAATCAGAGCCGCCAAAACGAAAGGCGCGCGTACTACGATCGTGCCAGGCACGTCATGCTGGTCCACAAGTTGTTTCAATCAACCGAGAAGGGAGAGCTTTACGACATCCTCATCTATGTCGTGCCGTCGAAAGACGGAACGCTTTCCGGTGTCCACAGCGTTGAGTACTTCTTAGGATCGTACGGCTGGAAAAACCGAATCTTCGTCGCATCAGATCGCAGCCGCGGTTTTCCGGTACTGACCGCAGCGTATGGTCCGTTCCTCTGTACTGCGGAGGTCTTCTTTACCGACGGCGAGCGAGTGATGCTCCACCGATACATCGATTTTGAAATGGGCAACGCTGTCATGAACTACCCACAACCAACGTGAATAGCATCGTGGTCTCGTCCAACCGCGTCGAGCAAAGCGGGCTGGATAGCTCTCCCTGCCCGTCGCGCACCGGGAGCGTCGCTCAGGATGACAGGAATGGACGCTTCGCCTTCCACCCGGTGTCGACGCTGTTAGTATGTCGCATCATGGGTCGCTTGCTGAGGAATGCTGTTGCCGAGGCGTCGAAGCTGCCGGAGGCGGAGCAGGAAGCCGTAGGCGCCTGGATTCTGACGGAGATCGAGTCGGAACGGCGTTGGGACGACCTGTTCGCGAAGTCGCACGACATGCTGGCGGAAATGGCGGCGGAAGCGATCCGCGAGGATGAGGCCGGCCTCACGCAGCCTCTCGACTTCGCGATTTCGCAGCGTAACTCCGTTCTAACTCTACCCGCTTCGGTCCGACCGTCCGTGAAGAACGCGGCGTGGAACGATCATTCCGAGCGAGCGCCGGTCGGACTGGAGAGTCCGACCTACGTAGACTTCGCGATTTGCAGGGCCATCCCTACCGCCCCAAACTGCTAGAATCCCCCTTGCTGGCGCGGTGAGGGAAGTCGGTGCGAATCCGACACGGCCCCCGCCACTGTCACCGGCGACGACTCGTGCGAGATGCCACTGCGATACGCGGGAAGGCGCGCGAGGAGCACGACCCGGGAGTCAGGAAACCTGCTGCCGCCAGACATTTGACGTGAGCGCTTCGGAGGGAAGCGAAAAGGAGTCGTCATGAAACAGCCCCGCCTGTGGTTTATCGCCTCGGTCATCGTCCTCGCTGTCGTCGTCCGCCTCGTGCCCCATCCGTTCAACTTCACCCCCGTCGGCGCCGCGGCGCTCTTTGCCGGTGCGACACTGGCGCGAAAATGGCTGGCCTTTCTCGTGCCGCTGGCGGCCATGCTCATCAGCGACGCGGTGATCGGCTTTCATTCTGCGATGCCGGTCGTCTACGGCTGCTTCGCCGCCGCCGTCTGCATCGGCTTCGTGTTGCGCGGCCGGACGCGCTCGCCCTTCGCACTCCTGGGCGGAGCCGCAGCCTCGGCCACGATCTTCTTCGCCGTGACGAACTTCTGGGTCTGGATGACCAGCACCACCCTCTACCCGCACACGCTCAGCGGACTGGCGACGTGCTTCGTCGCCGCGATTCCGTTCTACGAGAACCAGTTCGCGGGCGACGCGGTCTACACCGCCGTGCTCTTCGGAGGATTGGCGTGGGCGGAACGGCGCTTTCCGGCGCTGGCCGTATGAAGACGCTCCTCTCGTGGAGCGGCGGAAAAGACAGCGCGCTCGCGCTTCACGCACTGCGGCGTGGCGGAGAGCACGAGGTCGTGGGCCTGCTGACCACGCTCAGCGCGGAGCACCAGCGCGTGAGCATGCACGGCGTGCGCATCGCGTTGATTCACGAGCAAGGCCGTCGCCTCGGCCTGCCTGTGGTCACGGTGGAGATGCCGCCGTATCGGAACCTCGCGGCCGTTGATGAGCAGGCTGAGCAAGCCTGTCCCATCGATCTGCCCGGCAACAACACTTACGAGGCGGCCATGCTGGCCGCGTTCGCGCGGGCGCGCGACGAAGGGGTCGAAGCCATCGCCTTCGGCGACATCTTCCTCGAAGACTTGCGCGAATACCGCGAGCAACTCCTGGCCCGGGCCAGGCTTCGCGGCATCTACCCGCTGTGGCAGCGCGACACCCGCGCGCTGCTCGGCGAGTTCATCGCGGACGGCTGGCGGGCGGTCGTCGTCTGCACAGACGGCGAGCGTCTGCCGTCGTCGTGGAGCGGCCGGCAGATCGACGCCCGCTTCGCGGCCGAGCTGCCGGCGTCGATCGATCCGTGCGGCGAGCGCGGCGAGTACCACTCCTTCGTTTACGACGGGCCAGGATTCTCCGCCCCCGTTCCGTTCGCAAAGGGGAAGGTCATCGATCGAACGCCCTTCGCCTTCTGCGAGCTGCTCGCCGCCGGATGAAGCACGTCGCGCGGAGTGTCGCGGTCTTTCTGGCGCTGGTCGTAACTCTTGCCGCCAGCGCGGCGCGCATCGACGACGAGCTCCGAGCGGCGGAGCGGCTGGCATGGCAGAAACACTTCGCCGAAGCGGAGCGGCAGTACCGCCTCCTCCTGAAACGCGAGCCGAAATCACGCGCGGCGAAGCTCGGCCTGGGGCAGGTTCTGCTGTGGGAGAAGCGCTACGCCGATGCCGCGGCGGTCTATCGCGGCATCCTCCGCGACGCGACGCATGACGTCGACGCGCGCAAGGGGCTGGCGACGGCCGAGTACTGGAGCGGCGACTTCCGCGGAGCACGGCAGGACTACACGGCCGTCGTGCGCGCGCGGCCGGGCGACGCCGAGGCGCGCAAAGCGCTCGCCGGCATCGACGCAGCCATGGTGCCGCTACTTACAAGCGACAATGATTCCGTGAGCGACGATAAGCCGAT
>DATLWH010000607.1:0-7302 GCA_035576505.1 Thermoanaerobaculia bacterium
GTGGAAGCACGCGCCGCATGACATCGGCCTCGGCGATGCACGGCGAGAGGAAATCCTCCCCCGACGGCTCGTACGACAGAGGGCAGGACTTGTCGTTCGCGTAGAAGCGCCGCGCGGCATCGCTGGCGATCCGCTTCAGAGCAGGATCGCTCGTCGAATCGATGATCAACCCCAGGGCGAAGGCGGACTGGCTGTGCTCGCCGGAGCGAACCGGATGCGACAGCTTCGGCAGCCACGTGGCCAGGCGCTCGTTCGCCGCCTGCTCGAGCGGCCGCAGATTCGCCGACAGCTCGCGTCCCAGCGGGTCATCCCACTCGCGCAGTTCCGCGGCGAGCTGCAACAGCCAGGCGAGGCCGTAGGGCCGCTCGAAACTGGCGCGCCCATCGCCGCGCAGGTACTTCGCTTCCTGCGCGATGTTCTCCGCGGTGAGGCTCTGCTTCAACGCCGCCCGCGCGCTTGCCGCAAACGGTGCGTCGGGGAAGGTCCGCGCCAGCCGCGCCAGCAACCAGTGGCCGTGGACCGACGAGTGCCAGTCGTAGCAACCATAGAACGCCGGAGTCAGCGTCCGCGGCGGCGCCACGTCCTGATCGCTGTTCAGACTATGCGCGATCTTGTTCGGATACTCCTTGTGCACGCACGCCAGCGCCAGATTCGCAAAGCGCTCCGCTGCCTTCGCATCGAACTCGGCGGCGTGGAGGGAGGTGGCGAAGAGGAGGAGAAATGCGACGAGCGCGGTGCGAGTCATCGACGAATGTTAATGCCAGGGAGGTTCACGCGGAGGCGCGGAGATCGCGGAGGACCAGGGATGGCGTTTTGCTCCGCGTCCTCCGCGCCTCCGCGTGAGCCTCCCTGAATCCCCTCACCGGTGCAGGTGCATCAAGATGTAGCCGATCAGCACCAGCGCCAGCACGACGATGACGATGATCGTGATGCCGGCTGAGTGGGAGGAGCCGCTCGTGGCGATGTGTTCGTAGACGACTTTGCGCGAGACGCGCTCGTCGTCGTCGCCGGCGTTTGTGGTGATGGTCTCGCGGTCGCGAAGGCGTTCGTCTTCAGTCGGTGGCTGGGACATGTTCGGGTTCGGCAGCAAGTGAAGTGCCACCGAGCCGCCGCGACGTCAGGGCGAAGATGGGGATGGCCAGACAACTGAGGGCTGCCGCTACCAGAAATGCCCGTGACAGGCCGTAGCGCTGGCCGATGGCGCCGATGCCGAACGACCCGAGGCCGATGCCGGTGTCGAAGGCCCAGACGATCGAGCCGAAGGTCCGGGCACGCCGCGCCGGGTCGGTGCTTCCGAGGATGATCGTCACGAACGCCGGATAGACGGCGCCGAAGCCGATGCCGAACAGGGCGGCCGAGGCGATCATCTCCCAGCGGGTGTGCGCGATACCGAGCCAGCCGAACGCGAACGGCACCAGCACCAGGCCGGGATAGAGCATCCGCTTCGGTCCCATCTTGTCGCCGAGGTGTGAGAAACAGACGCGGAACAAGATCAGCGAGATCGCGTAGGTCGTCAGATAGATCGCTTCCGGCTTGATATGGCGCTCGACGGCGATGATCGCGGAGTAGCTGGTAATGCCGCCGTAGCCGAACGAAGCTACTGTCAGCGCGAGCGCGGTGGCGATCACGCGCCAATCCCAGGCATCGGAGACGGCCAGGCGCCGCCTGACCGGTCCCTTCTGGTCCGCGCGCAACACCAGGGCGCCGAAGACCATCAGCACGGAGACGACGGTCAGCTCGATGCAGAGCGTCATCCATCCGAAGTGAAAGATCCACAGGCCGACGGCAGGGGCGATGGCGATTGCGCTGCTGCTGGAGAGTCCCCAGTAGGCCATCCCCTGCGTACGCCGGGACTCCGGGATGTACTCGCTCATCAATGCCGAGGCCGAAGCCATGAGTCCTGCCCAGACCGCCCCGTGGATCGCGCCGATGAGAAACAGCAGCGGCAGGTGACGTACGACGCCGTACGCGGCGGAGAAAGCGACGAACAGGATCGATGCGGTGATGAGGAACCGCCGCCGTCCGAAGTGGTCGGCCAGACTCCCCATGACCGGCGCAGAGAACGCGCTGGCAAAGGTATAGACGGAGAGGAACCACCCCGCCTCCGCCCGCGAACCGCCGAGGTCGAGGATGCGGAATGGAATGGCCGGCAGGAGCTGGAACGCGGAGAAGAACGTGACGAACGCGTACACCCACAGCAAGGCGAAGCGGGGAGTGAACAGCGGATCGCGGGTTGACGGCATGAGGCGGGGATTGTAAGTGTGGTCGCGGGGTGTCGTTGTTTCTGGGTTGCTCGGTTTCTGGGTTGCAAGGTGTTGGTAGCTCAGCAACCCAGCAACCACAGCAACCAGCAATCCATTGCCGTGGTTGCGCCACGAGCAGCATCCTGCTACATGTGCATCCTATGGAGGACGGCCTCGTGCCTCAACTTCACCTACATCTCCCCGATGAAGTCGCGCAGACGGCGAAGGCCAGAGCAAAAGCTGCCGGAAAATCGCTCTCCTCCTATCTGGCCGATCTGGTCATCAACGAAGCTGCCGGTGAATGGCCCGAAGGGTTTTTCGAGGAGGTCGCTGGCGGCTGGAGAGGAGAGCCCCTCGAGCGCTCGAAAGAGGGGCGCCGAGTGCGGTGACCGGCTGTAGCTCGTAGTGAATCTCAAGGTCGCCGACCTCTACGCGCGGGTCGAAACGGATTAGATCCGCAGACCGGCGAATCAACTCACATTCAGTATCCGTTATACTCATCACTATGAGTAAGCGTCTTCAAGTCATCCTCGATGATGGTGAGATGAAGGAGATCCGGACTATTGCCCGTCGCAGACGCATGACGGTCGCTGAATGGGTTCGCGGGGCACTTCGAGCAGCGAAGGCTGAGGAACCTGCGGCGGATCCACGCCGAAAGCTCCAGGCTCTTCGTGCAGCCACCTCCCACTCGTTTCCGACCGCTGACATCGAGGAGATGCTCACGCAGATCGAGCGAAGCTACTCAGAAGAGCCGGCGTGATCTTCGTCGATTCGAATGTGCCGATTACAGGCTCTCAGCCAGGGATGCGATCCACCTGGCCGTGATGGAGCAGCGAGGCATCGAACACATCCTTTCATTTGATCAGGGATTCGACCGGTATCCGAACGTTCGGAGACTCCCCAGCGCCTGAGCCCAATTCGCCGCTGCAGGCTTCGGAAACCTCGGCAACCTCATGGGCAGAATGTCCCGCACCCCCGATGCGTTCCACACTCTCGATGAACGTCAAACGAGCCGCCAAGTACGGCTTCTGCTCCGGTGTCCGCATCGCCGACCTCAAGGTGAAGCGTTTCGCTGCCGGAGGGGGGCGGGGCGCGATCCTCGGGCAGGTGGTCCACAACGAGCGGGTGGTGGAAGAGATGGAGCGCCTCGGCGTGCGCACCGTCGACGAGATCACCGCCGTCGCGGAGCCGACGATCGTCTTCTCCGCGCACGGTGTCCCGCCGTCGTTTCATGAGCTTGCCAGATCGTCGGGCCTGCAGGTCCTCGACACCACCTGCAAGTTCGTCTACGACATCCACCGCGAGTCGAAGCAGGCTCTCGCCGACGGCTATCACCTCATCTTCATCGGCGATCCGAAGCATCGCGAGGTGATCGGCTATACGCACGATCTCGACCCGGCCTCGTACCACATCGTGACGAAGGTCGACCAGGCTGACGCCATCGATTGGTCGCAATACGAGAAGCTGAAGGTTTTCTATCAGACCACGCTCAACGCCGAGGATTTCGAGGACGTCGTCAGAGCCATCGAACGCCGCGCCGCCACCGTCGAGCGAGGCGACACGATCTGCTATGCCACGAAAGAGAATCAGGACGCCGCCCGTCTGCTCGCGCACGACCCCGAGGTCGACGCCATCGTCGTCATCGGGGGGAAGATGAGCGCGAACACGAAACACCTCTGGGAGATCTGCCGCGAGGCCAAGCCTTCCTACCTCGTGCAGGGAGCCGATGACCTCAATCCGTCGTGGTTCTCGGACGCGCGCACCGTCGGCGTGACCGCCGGGTCCTCGACACCGGACTACGTGATCGTCGAGGTCGAGGAACGGCTGAGCGCGATGTAGCGTTCCGGCACGAAGCCAGCAATAATCATCACGCACGAGCTCATGAAGCCGATCCGGCACTCGATTCTTGCACTCGCGCTTGCCTGTGCCATTCCGACAGCAGGGGCCGTCGATCTCAACTGCCATGGCCCCGTGAACGTCGAGTCCTTCCGCTATGCGTGGAAGCTTCGCGGCGGTCTCTCCTGGATCGCCGGGATCATGTTCCCGACCTCGGGTGTGGGCGAGTTGAAGACCACCTATCCCAGTGCCGGACGGAACGTCATCGACAGCTCTCTGCTCATCACGGCCAATGGCAATGGCGGCTTCTATGCCTACGAGACGCAGATGGATGCAGCGGGGCAGCGCACCCTGATGACGTATCACGCGTACGTGTGGAAGGACAAATCGCGCAAGGAGCGGACGCTCTTCGACTACGGCGGCGGGGTGGCCAGGTTGCACAAGGAGACGCCGGAGAAGCAGTGGGATAAAACGAATCCGATTCCGGCCGGATCCTTCCACGATGTCGTCAGCGCCATTCACTATCTCCGCCAGAACGCCGCGATGATCCATGGCCCGGTGACGACGACGATCTATTCGGATGGCAAGTCCTATCCGGTGATCATCCGCCCCGCGGATCGCCGTCTTTTTGCGATCGGCGGCCAGCAGGTTGGGTCCAACGGATTCGAGGTCGGCGATGCGCCAGGCGGCAGGAAATGGCCCGGCGGCATGAAGATATGGCTCTCCGACGACGCCCGCCGCATCCCTTTCCGCATCGAGATCATCGAGAGCATGGCCTCGCTGCAGCTCGATCTTCAGTCGATCGAGTCGTGCGCGTTCATGCAGCCCACGAACGCTCAGCCGGCGAAGTAGGGGGGGTGTCGGGTGTCGGGAGTCGGGGGTCGGAGGCGGAAGATACTGGTGCTGGTTGTATCAGGGCGATCCCGTCGCGATAGCGGCAACGAAGAGGGAAGCCGGCGGTGCAAGCGCTTTTTTGCGAGCAACCGCCGGTAACGAGGACATCGTTGTCGTGCCGATTCAGTGGCACTGGAGCGCCTTTGCTCCGACCCCCGACCCCCGCCTAACGCGTCATACCCAGAACACGCCAGAAGTATCCGTCGCCACCGCTTTCAACAGCACGCGGATATCCTTCGCCGTCTTCGCGCTCGACAGCCGATGCCACCGCTGGTCGGTGTCGGGCCAGTAAAGCGACCAGACTTCTTTCGCGGGCGAGTAGCGGAACTTGGCTTTTGGCACGGAAGTCCATTCGAGGTGATTCAGGAACGACGGCCGCCGCTCGATCAGGATGACGTGGTTCTCCAGGATCTCGAACTCACATCGTGATTGATCCGATACGTCGGCGGACGAGCTCTGCTGACAGAACTCCTTGAGCGCGGTTTCCGCGTCGGTACGAACCTCGGGAGGAATGGCCACGGCGCAATCTTAACCCGTGAGGAAGAACCTCGTCATTCCGGGATTGGGGAACGTGCCTTTCTGGGAGTCTCCACCAGCCGAAGGCACTACGTTTCGATCGAACGATCGACATCGGCGTCGATGTACCAGAGCAACCCGGCGCAAGGCCGTCCCGTGATGGCGCTCATGGCCTGGCAATACTGCCCGACCTGTTCACGGTCGGCGGCGATGCGGGCCTCGGAGGGCTGGCCGCTCTTGTAGTCGACGACGAGGTCGGTCTCACCTTCGCGCAGGTAGCGGTCGATCCGGCGTTCACCGTCCGGTGTCAGCAGCGGCAACTCGCGGCCGAGCGTCTCGGCACGGGCAATGCGGAGGAAGGTCTTCGATCTGGCCACGGTGGCCAGGCGCTTGCGAACGAGTGCGGTCGTGGCACCGTCGGCTCCCTGCTCGACTGCCAGCAACGCCAGCAGCGGCTCGATCGGCGAGCGGCCATCCCAAAGCTCGAGAACGCGGTGCAGCAGGATTCCGGCGCCGCGCTTCTGCGACGAGGCCCGGCGCATCAGCACCTCGCCCCGAGGCAACGCAGCGGGAATAAGTGCCGGCGGCGGGAGGGATGGCTCGACGGCAGGCAGCGCGGCCAGCTCTGCCTCGAGTACGGGATCGGCAAGCCGTCTGCGCGCACGCGTTCCCGTCCCCTCCGTGGCCACGCGCTCGAACGCGACCGGCACGGCATCGCCGCCGATTGTCATCGTCTTCACCACCCGCCCCTGCTCCAGCGGCCACGGTGCGTTGGGGAGATCGAAGATCTGCTCCACGTAGCGCGCGAATCCCTCCTTGCGCGGCTTCGCGCTCGTCACGAAGACCACCTCCGCCTTCGCGCGCGTAACCGCAACGTAGAAGAGGCGCCGGTTCTCAGCCTCCTCGCGCTTTGTGCCGATCTCCTTGAGCGGCACGTCGCCGGCACGGCCGTAGTGCCCCGAGAGCGTCTCCACCTGCCCGCGAAGGACGAGGCTGCGAGGCTCGTCGACGAGGAAGATCTCGGCCGACTTCAGCGGGAACTCCAGGTCGGGGAGGATGACCGTATCGAACTCGAGCCCTTTCGCGGCATGAACGGTCAGGAGGCGCACCGCGTCGCCGGCCTCGTCGATGAGTGAAGGTTCCATCTCGTCCGGATCGCCGCGGCGGCGCGAGATCTCGTCGACGAACTGCCGCACCGAGCCTCCGATCCGCTGGTCGTATGCAAACGCGATGGCCCGGACATGTTCGAGATGCCGCATGGCCCGCGTCCCGTCCGCGGCGGCGGCGTAGACCTGCTCGATGCCGCAGGTGCGGATCACGAGGTCGATGAGCTGCGCGACGGTGAGATGTTGCGCGGCGGCGCGGAGAGAGTCGAGGGTTTCGAGGAACGTACGGTACGTGTCGTCACCCTCCAGCACGCCGCGCGCGATCTCGGCATCCGTCAGCGCGAAGTACGGCGTTCGCGCGGCGGAGACTTCGGCGCCACGGTCGAAAGGGAAGGCGATCGCGCGCAGCACGGCCAGAAGGTCGACCGGCGCCGGTCGGTCGAGGAAAAGACGGGTGGGCGGCAGGACGTAGGGGATGCCGCGCCGCTCGAAGACGTCGAGGTAGTCATCGAGCTTCGTGGTCCTTCGGAAGAGAAGCGCGTAGCCTCGCAGGTCGCCGCCGCGCGCGGCAATCCATGCCGCGATCGATTCCGCCTCCGCTGTGAAACGGTCGTCGCGCGCGCCGAACGGGGCGTCGATGATGGTGATGGAAGGGGGAGTCGGGGGTCGGGGGTCGGGAGTCGGAGGTGGGGGGTGGGGTGTGGGGG